>NZ_PDZN01000013.1:0-208614 GCF_002735765.1 Janthinobacterium sp. BJB304 | reverse complement strand
GATAGGCTGGGTGTGGAAGTGCAGTAATGCATTAAGCTAACCAGTACTAATTGCCCGTACGGCTTGTCCCTATAACCTTAGCAGGTACAGAGGATAAGACGGTACAACGTTGCGTGTGTGTTGATACACCAATTCATTACCCCAATCTTTGCTTCTTCCAGATTCATGGCCTTGTTGCTCCATAGAGAACAAGCGTCAGTACAAGTTATGCCTGATGACCATAGCAAGTTGGTCCCACCCCTTCCCATCCCGAACAGGACCGTGAAACAACTTTGCGCCGATGATAGTGCTGCAACCAGTGTGAAAGTAGGTTATCGTCAGGCTTGTTATTCGAAAAAACCCCTTCCGGTGATCCGGTTGGGGTTTTTTTACGTCTGGCGCTTGGATACGCCGCTGGTGCTGTCGGCTTACGCTGCGCTAAGCCGACCTACGCCGACCTACGCCTGATCCGACCTACCCCGGCCAACACCGGCCGACATCGACCAAACCGGGTAGGTCGGGTAGGTCGGATTAGCGCGCAGCGCGTAATCCGACAACATTGTTGGTATGGTGGGATCAGCTACCGCGATAGGTCGAGTATGACCACGGCGATACCACCAGCGGCACATGGTAGTTCTCATCCGTATGCGCAATGCCGAAGGACAGGGTCACCAGATCTATAAAGCGGGGCGAGGGCAATTCCACGCCTTGGGCGGCGAAGTAGTCCCCTGCGTTGAACACCAGCTCATACTGGCCAGCCTTCATGCTGTCGCCTTCCAGCAAGGGCGAACTACAACGGCCGTCGCTATTGGTCATATCCATCTTCAATAACACTTTGCCTTCCGGCGCGACTGAAAACAGGGCCACCTTGACACCGGCTCCCGGCCTGCCGTGGGCGATATCGAGTACATGCGTGCTGAGTTTTCCCATTTGCTATCCTGTATATAGGGTGAGTGAATGTGCTTATCTTGCAAATCATATACCTGCATCAGCGGCTGGCTATATGATTGGGCATATAACCAACATTGTCTCCTATAGGCGAGCCACCGCATGAGCACTTATGAAAATTATCCGCGCGATTTGATCGGCTATGGCCGCACGCCACCTCACCCTCAATGGCCGGGAAAAGCCCGTATCGCCCTGCAATTCGTCCTCAATTACGAGGAAGGGGCGGAAAGCAGCGTGCTGCATGGCGATGCTGCCTCGGAAACGTTTTTATCGGAAATGATCGGTGCAGCGGCTTTTCCTGCGCGCCACCTGAGCATGGAGTCGATTTATGAATACGGTTCGCGCGCCGGATTATGGCGCTTGCTGCGCATGTTCGAGGAGCGGCGCCTGCCGTTGACCGTGTTTGGCGTCTCGATGGCCCTGAAGCGCAATCCCGAGGCGGTGGCCGCCTTCCAGGAACTGGGCCATGAAATCGCCTGTCATGGCTTGCGCTGGATTTCCTACCAAAACATGGATGAAGCGACAGAGCGCGAACACATGCGTGTAGCCGTGCAGATCATCCGCGAATTGACGGGTTCCGCCCCGCAAGGCTGGTACACGGGGCGAGATTCACCCAATACGCGCAAACTGGTGGTCGAGCATGGGGGCTTCCGCTACGACGCCGATTATTACGGCGATGACCTGCCATTCTGGGAAAAAGTGGCGTACACGGATGCGGCCGGCATGCCGGCCATGCAGCCCCAGCTGATCGTACCTTATACCCTGGACACGAACGACATGCGCTTTGCCGCCATGCAGGGTTTTAATTCGGGCACACAGTTTTTTGATTACCTGAAGGATGCCTTCGACGTGCTGTACGCGGAAGGCGATCCGAACGGTCTGAATCAGCCGAAGATGCTGTCCATCGGCCTGCATTGCCGCCTGGTGGGGCGTCCGGGACGGGCCGCGGCGCTGGCCCGCTTTCTCGACTATGTGCAGCGCCATGAGCAGGTGTGGATCACGCGCCGCATCGATATTGCCGAACACTGGCATGCGACGCATCCCTGCATCGTCTGAGGGGGCCTGATAAGTATTGATATTGAATGATAAGTAAAATCAGTCTTTGCATATAGTTGTCCCATATGCCGGTGTTAATCTCCTATACTGGGACTATACCGAGGCCAGCATGTCAGAACCGATCCGCTTTTACTACCGTGGTGCCGTACAGGAAGTACGCAACGCCGCCCCTACGCAGACTGTGTTGCAGCACCTGCGCGAGGATTTGCATTGCATGGGTACCAAGGAGGGCTGCGCCGAGGGCGATTGCGGCGCTTGCACCGTCGTCATCGGCAGCCTGGTGGATGGCCAGGTCGAGATGAAGGCCGTTAACGCCTGCATTCAGCTGACGCCCACGCTCGATGGCAAGGCCCTGTTTTCCGTGGAAGACTTGCAGCAGCCTAACGGCGCCCTGCACCCGGTGCAGCAGGCGATGGTCGAGTGCCACGGTTCCCAGTGCGGTTTTTGCACGCCCGGCTTCGTCATGTCTTTGTGGGGCATGTATCTGGAGAAAAACGGCGCCACGCCCACGCGCTGCGAAATCGACGATACGCTGTCGGGCAATCTGTGCCGCTGCACAGGTTACCGACCCATCATCGATGCGGCCAGGCGCATGGGCGAATTGCCGCGTGTCAGCTTTGACCGTGAGGCCCTGGCGCAGCAATTGCAAGCTCTGCAGCGCGCCAACACGAGCACATATGAACATGGCGGCCAGCACTTCCATGCGCCGCGCAGCATCGATGAATTGGTGGCGATGCGTGCGGAAAAGCCGCAGGCCTGCCTGCTGGCCGGCTCCACCGACGTAGGCCTGTGGGTGACCAAGCAACTGCGCGACCTGGGCGACATCATTTATATGGGCAATGTTGCCGCGCTGAAAACCATCGGCATCGTTGACGGCAAGCTGCAGATTGGCGCAGGCGCCCGCCTCAACGATGCGTATGCGGCGCTGTGCCGGCATTATCCGGACGAACTGTCGGAACTGTGGCAGCGTTTTGCTTCCTTGCCGATCCGTAACGCGGGTACTTTGGGCGGTAATGTGGCCAACGGTTCACCCATCGGCGACTCGATGCCGTGGCTGATTGCGCTGGGCAGCGAGATCGTGCTGCGCGGTTCCGCCGGCCAGCGGATCATGCCGCTGGAAAATTTTTATCTTGGCTATCAAAAGAAAGACTTGCAGCCCGGCGAATTCGTCGAAGCCGTGCGCGTGCCCTTGCCCCGTGCCGACGTGCATTTTCGCACGTATAAACTGGCCAAGCGCTTCGACCAGGATATCTCGGCCGTGTGCGCCGCGTTCGCGTTTGAACTCGATGGCGAGCGCATCGTCGATGCGCGCATCGCCTTTGGCGGCATGGCGGCCACGCCGCAGCGCGCCGCGCAAACGGAAGCGTTTTTGCGTGGACAGGCGTGGACGGAAGACAATTTGCTCATCGCCATGCGCTTGCTGGCCGACGATTACGCGCCCCTGTCCGACATGCGCGCGTCGAACAGCTACCGCATGACGACGGCGCAAAACCTGTTGCGCCGCTTCTGGCTGGAAACCCGTCCCGGTGCGCCGTTGCCCCCGACGTCCCTCAACGCCTACGCTTGCCGCGCCTGAAAGGACCAGCATGAATTATCCTGCCACGCCCGAACTGCAAGCGGCCGCCTGGGCCGCCGTGGGCAAGCCCAGCCCCCATGAATCGGCGCAACTGCATGTGCTGGGGCAAGCCACCTACACGGACGATATCGCCGAATTGCAAGGCACCTTGCACGCGGCGCTGGGCCTGTCGCAAAAGCCGCACGCGCGCATCACTGCCATGGATTTATCGGCCGTGCGCGCCGCTGCCGGTGTTGTCGCCGTCTACACGGCGCAGGACATCCCCGGCACCAATGATTGCGGCCCCATCATCCACGACGATCCCATCCTGGCTTTTGATCTGGTGCAATATGTGGGCCAACCGATCTTCATCGTGGTAGCCGATACGCACGATCATGCGCGCCGCGCCGCGCGCCTGGCGCAAGTGTCATACGAGGAATTGCCCGCGATCATGACGCCGCAGGCGGCGAAGGCGGCGCAATCGTATGTGCTGCCGCCGATGCAGCTGACACGCGGCAACTACCAGGCCGCGTTCGAGATGGCGCCGCACGTGGTCAAGGGCCAGCTGTATGTGGGCGGTCAGGAACAGTTTTATCTGGAAGGACAGATTTCCTACGCCATCCCGAAGGAGGCGCAGGGCATGCTGCTGCTGTGTTCGACCCAGCATCCGAGCGAGATGCAGCACGTGGTGGCGCATGCGCTGGGTGTACATTCGCACAACATCACCGTCGAATGCCGGCGCATGGGCGGCGGTTTCGGCGGCAAGGAATCGCAATCGGCCCTGTGGGCGGCGGCCGCATCGGTCGCGGCGGCCAAACTGAAGCGTCCCGTCAAATTGCGTGCCGACCGCGACGACGACATGCTGGTGACGGGCAAGCGCCACTGTTTCTACTATGAATACGAAGTGGGTTACGACGACGATGGCCGCATCCTTGCCGCCAGGGTCGACATGACCACGCGCGCCGGCTATTCGGCCGACTTGTCCGGTCCCGTCGCCACGCGCGCCGTCTGCCATTTCGACAACACATATTACCTGTCCGACGTGGATATCCGCGCCGCCTGCGGCAAGACGAATACGCAGTCGAACACGGCTTTCCGGGGCTTTGGCGGGCCGCAGGGCGCCATCGCCATCGAGTATGTGATCGATGAAATCGCCCGCCATTTGCAACGCGACGCGCTCGATATCCGCCTGCTCAATTTCTATGGCCGCAACGATGCGGAAGGGCGCAACGTCACGCCGTATGGGCAAAAAATCGTCGACAATGTCATCCATGAGCTCGTCGCGGAACTGGAAGAGAGCAGCGACTACCGCGCGCGCCGCCGGGCCATCGATGCGTTCAACGAAGCCAGCCCTGTCTTGAAGAAGGGCCTGGCATTCACGCCCTTGAAATTCGGCATCGCCTTCAACGTCACGCATCTGAACCAGGCCGGCGCCCTCGTGCACGTGTACGTGGATGGCTCCGTGCTGGTCAATCATGGCGGCACGGAAATGGGGCAGGGCATCAATACCAAGGTGATGCAGGTGGTGGCGCACGAGCTGGGACTGGACCTCGAATGCGTGCGGGCCACGGCCACCGACACCAGCAAGGTGGCGAACACGTCGGCCACGGCGGCGTCCACCGGCGCTGACCTGAATGGCAAGGCGGCGCAGGACGCGGCGCGCCAGATCCGCGAACGTCTGGCCGATTATGCGGTCAAACTGTACGGTGGCGACGCTGGCACTGTGCGCTTCTTCGACAACCATATCCACGTCAATGGTCACGTCGTGCCGTTTGCCGAGCTGGTGCAGAAGGCATATCTGGCTAGAGTGCAATTGTGGTCCGATGGTTTTTATGCCACGCCCGGGCTGTCGTGGGATGCGAAAACGATGACGGGCCATCCGTTTTCCTACTATGCCTATGGCGCGGCTGTGGCCGAAGTGGTGGTCGATACCCTGACGGGCGAGTGGAAACTGCTGCGCGCCGATGCCTTGTACGATGCGGGCCAGTCGCTCAATCCCGCGATTGATCTGGGGCAAGTGGAAGGCGCATTTATCCAAGGCATGGGCTGGCTGACGACGGAGCAGCTGTGGTGGAATGCGGCAGGCAAGCTGATGACGCACGCGCCATCGACCTATAAAATTCCCGGCATTTCCGATTGCCCGGAAGATTTCCGTGTGAAACTGTTCCAGAACCGCAATGTGGAAGACAGTATCCACCGTTCCAAGGCCGTGGGTGAGCCGCCGCTGCTGTTGCCGTTTTCCGTGTTCTTCGCCATCCGCGACGCCATTTCCAGCGTGGGCCATCACGCCGTGCAGCCGCCGCTGAATGCACCGGCCACCAGCGAGGAAATCCTCAAGGCGGTCATGGCCGTCCAAGCGGCGCATGTCGGCGCCTAGGAGCAGAAGATGAGCGACTGGCTGACAGCGATGGACAACGACACGCAGGCATCCGTGCTGGTGACGGTGGCCCTGGTCGAAGGTTCCGGGCCGCGCGAGGCGGGCGCGAAGATGCGCGTCACCCTCGATGGCCAAGTCGACACCATCGGCGGCGGTCACCTGGAATTGCGTGCCGTCGAAATTGCCAAGACCATGCTGGCGACAAAAGACACGCATGCGCGGCTCGAGCGTTTTGCGCTGGGCCCCAGCCTGGGCCAATGCTGCGGCGGCGTCGTCCACCTGGCCTTTGAATATGTCGATGCCGGCCTGAAAGAATTGCTGGCTGCTTTGCGCGAACGCCGCCAGCAGGATAGTTGGCGCCTGACGGCGCTCGATGGCGAACCCGCCTCTGCGCTGTTCGATGCCGACGGCAGCTTGATCGCCGGCACGCCAGGCCAGGCACCCGATACGTTTTCACGCGAGCGCGCAACCCATGTCGCGCAGGGGAGTGAAGGGCGGCGCTGGCTGGTCGACCCCTGCCTGGCGCCGCGCGCCCATCTGACCCTGTTTGGCGCCGGCCACGTGGGCGCGGCCATCGTGCGCGCGCTGGCCCACTTGCCCTGCAATATCACCTGGGTCGATGAACGCGAAGACATGTTTCTCGCAGCATTGCCGGCGGGGGTGCCAGCTAACGTGCGCATCGCCGCCACCGACGCGCCCGAGGAATTCGTTGCCATGGCGCCGCCGGGCGGCAGCTATCTGGTCATGACGCATAGTCATGCGCTGGATCAACGCTTGACGCAAGCCATCATGGAGCGCGAGGATGCGGGCTGGTTCGGGCTGATCGGTTCGCACACCAAGCGCAAGCAGTTCGAGCACCGGCTGCAGGCGCGTGGCGTGCCGGACGAGCGCATTGCCGCCATGGTGTGTCCGATCGGCATGCCCGGCATCCGCAACAAGGCGCCGGCCGTGATCGCCGCCTCCGTTGCCTGTCAATTACTGATGGTGTGGGAGGAAGCCGCCGCTGCAGCCCTGGCCGCACCGCTGCGGCTGGCTTCTGCCAGCGCGCCACCGCGCCGCCCGACACGCGCCGCCATTCACCCGTTATAGAAAGAAGTCATGCCGATTGTTCCTGCCACATTGCAAGCCTACCGAGCCAGCTTGCTGCACTTCCACGCCGATCCCGCTTTTAATGAGGATGCGCACGCCTGGCATGCGGATGGCTTGCTGATCGTGGCCGACGGCAAGATCGTCGCGGCCGGCGATTACGCGCAGCTGCAAGCCACTTTGCCGCCTGGCACCGAGATCGTCGATTACCGGGGCAAGCTGATCGTGCCGGGTTTCATTGATACCCATCTGCATTTCCCGCAGACGGAAATGATTGCCTCGCCCGCGCCGGGTTTGCTGCCATGGCTGGAAACGTACACCTTCCCTACAGAGCGCGCGTTTGAGAATCCCGAGCATGGGCGCGATGTCGCCGAGTTCTTTCTCGATGAACTGCTGCGCTGCGGCACCACGACGGCCATGGTGTATGGCAGCGTGCATCCGCAATCGGTCGATGCCTTCTTTGGCGCCAGCGAGGCGCGCGGCTTGCGCATGGTGGCGGGCAAGGTCATGATGGACCGCAACTGCCCCGAGTTCCTGCGCGACACGGCCGAGTCCGGCGCGCGTGAAAGCGAGGAATTGATACGCCGCTGGCACAAGCACGGCCGCTCGCTGTATGCGATCACGCCCCGCTTCGTGCCGACGTCGACAAATGAACAGATGCACCTGGCGGGCGAGCTGGCGCGCGCCTATCCGGATACCTATCTGCAAACCCACGTGTCGGAGAACGAGGATGAATGCCGCTGGGTGCGCGAACTGCATCCGCAGGCGCGCAGCTACCTCGATGTGTATGACCACTACGGCATGCTGCGCCCGCGCGCCATGTTCGGTCACTGCATCTGGCTCGATGAGCGCGACCGCGCGCGCATGGCGGAAACGTCCTCGGCGGCCGCCATTTGTCCTACGTCAAACCTGTTCCTCGGTAGCGGCCTGTTCGATTTCGAGCGGGCCGATGCGGCGAAAGTGCTGTTGTCGCTGGCGACGGACGTGGGCGGCGGCACCTCGTTCTCGATGTTGCAAACCATGAACGAAGCCTATAAAGTAGCACGCTTGAAAGGCAGCTATCTGCCTGCCTTGCGCATGTTTTACCTGGCGACCCTGGGCGCCGCGCGCGCCATGCAGCTGGAAGGCACCCTGGGCAATTTCACGGCAGGCACGGAAGCGGACTTCATCGTGCTCGACAAGCAAGCGACGCCGCTGCTCGAGCGCCGCACGGCTGGCTGTCAAAGCCTGGAGGAATTGCTGTTTGCCTTCGCGCTGCTGGGCGATGACCGCGCCGTGGCCGCCACCTATTCAGGCGGGCAATGCGTGCATGTGCGGGGGCAGGGCTGACCTACCCGTTGTTCAACACGAATTATCCTGAGCGAGAACGCGAATGCACAAGAAACTCACTGGCCTGGCGCTTGGCGCCGCGCTGGCATTGACCGGAACGGCGCAAGCCGCCAAGGCCGTGGCCACTCCGTCTTCCAACGAAGCGGCCACGGCGCGCCATTTTGCCGCCCTGGTGTCCGGTGCACAGCCAAAGACAGCCGAGTTGAGCCTGTTCTTTTCCATGATGCCCAAGGGCGGCGACTTGCATCACCATTACTCGGGCGCCATTTATGCCGAGCAATTTCTCGACTGGGTCGACAAGGAAAACTATTGCGTCAACAAGACGACCTACCGCATCGAAAGCAACAAGGACGTCGTGGCGGCCGAGCGCGCCAAGCCGGCCGCACAGCGCAGCTGCCTGTCGTCCACGGAAGTGTTTGCCGATGCGGGCCTGTATGCGGAATTGCTGCAGCGCTGGTCGACCAAGGATTTCTATAACCACGGTGCCGTCCAGACGCCGCCGGACCGTACCTTTTTTGACACCTTCGGCTACTTCGGTCCCGTGGCATCGACGAATACGGCCGACGGCCTGAAAACGCTGAAGCAGCGCGCCATCGCGGAAAACCTCAGCTATATCGAGACGATTTTCGAGCTGTCGCCCTTCGTGCAAAACGCGCAGTTCGACCAGCAGGTGCTGGCGCCGGGCTTGCCGCCGGCTGCGTTGCAAGCGCTGCTGGCCAAGTGGACCGCCAGCCTGGACCAGGATGCCAGCTTCCAGAAAAGCATCACCGCCTACAACGACAATGTGAACGCCAGCAGCGCCGGCATCGACGATGCGAACTTCACCATGCGCTACCAGGCGTATGTGCTGCGTTTCCTGTCGCCATCGCAAGTGTTCTCGTCCATGGTGGCCGCGTTCAAGGCGGCCAGCCTCAATCCGCTGCTGGTGGGCGTGAACATCGTGGGCCAGGAAAGCGTGAACGTGTCCATGCGCGATTACAGCTTGCACATGGAAATGTTCAAGTTCCTCAAGACAAAATATCCGAACGTCAAGATCGCCCTGCACGCGGGCGAGCTGGCGCTGGGCATGGTGCCGCCGGAAGGCATGGCTTTCCATATCGCCGAAGCCGTCGATGTGGCGGGCGCCGACCGTATCGGCCACGGCATGGATATCGCCTACGAGCACAATGCGCTGGCGACCATGCAAAAGATGCGCGAGCGGGGCATTCCCGTGGAAGTGAACCTGACCAGCAATGATTACATCCTCGGCATCAAGGGCCAGGCGCATCCGGTCACCCTGTACCGCAAGTATGGCGTGCCCTTTGTCATTTCCACCGATGACGCGGGCGTGTCGCGCAACACCTTGTCGAATGAATACGTGCTGTTTGCCAGCCGGTACAAGACCGATTATGCGGAAATCAAAAAGCTGTCGTATAACAGCCTGCGCTATTCCTTCCTGGCGGAAGCGGACAAGCAGCGTTTGCTGAAAGCGCTCGATGCCCGTTTCACCCGGTTTGAAGCGCAAATTGCGGCGGCCGACAAGGCAGGCAAGAGCGGCAAACCGTAAGTTACGCGACGTTCACAACTGACACTCTCAGGGCGGCCGGATCTTCCGGCCGTTTTCCATTTCTCCCCTCCCTTTCTTATAATGTGTTTTTGTTAATGTTGTGGCGGCCATGCGACACAATTAACAGCAGATACACGACTTTATCCAATTTCCTGGATGAATCAATTTCAAGTACATATTGCTCATTTATAATCTCGCGCCATAAGCCCGAACGCTGTCAGCACGATATCAATCCAGCTAGTTACCCCATGCTATTTATATTTTAAATATATAAATATGTAAAAAAAATCGTATTTGTCATCCATTTTTTGATGATGCATAGTGAGATGAAGATGATATTAAAAAGTCACAATTCATCTGGGCGATATCGTAAGAAGATGGGTATTTGCAGTAAATAAAGGTGAGATGCAGAGTGAAACAAACAGTCGCGCAGCTAAATGACGACATTCTTCTGCATTTTGCCGCCGTGTCACAGTCTTGAAATATTTAACAATTACACTCGCGGCTTGCCATGTTGGCCGGCTAAGCATGTGGGATGAATGACACAGGTGCTAGCGCCCTGGGTCATACGGATCGGTAGCAGTTTTTTCCACCGTTATTGTCTGGATATAAATAGTTGTGATGTGTGGAGCGGCGTTTTGTGATGGTCTTGTCAGGACCGCAGCCAGTCCCGCCGGCGTAACAGTTGCAGCATCGTAAAGAGGAGATCTTGTGTTTGTGTTGCTGTGCGGCGCAGCCGGACGGTGGGCAATCCAGGATGTTCAAAAATAATAGTCTTTTCTGGGGTTAAAGATGATCAATCACAAGCGACTTCGGCTAACGCAAATCGCGTTCAGCCTGTCTATTGCACTGGCGGCGGCACCATCGTTCGCACAGAACACTACGTCTTCCATCGGCGGCCGTATCTCGGCCACCGACGGCAAGCCGGCAGCTGGTGCCACCGTTACCATCGTGCATACCGAATCGGGTTCCGTCAGCAATGTGACGACCGATGCGGAAGGCCGCTACGTCGCCCGCGGCTTGCGCGCCGGCGGTCCATACACCATCACCATCACCAAGAATGGTGAAGTGGAAAAACGCGAAGGCGTGTACGTGCAGCTGGCGGAAACAGCCAATGTGGACGCGACCCTGGGCGCCCAGATGCAAACCGTGAACGTCACGGGCACGGGCGCACGCGCACAGATTTTTAACCGCAGCAACATGGGTGCGGGCACCAACATTGGCGCGAACGAATTGGCCATGCAAGCGTCGATCCAGCGCAATCTGCAAGATTACGCCCGTTCCGATCCGCGTGTTTCGCAAACGGACAAAGAGCGCGGCGAATTGTCCGTTGCCGGTCAAAACTCGCGCTACAACTCGATGACCATCGATGGCGTGGCCGTGAACGATACGTTCGGCCTGGAATCGAACGGCAGCCCGACGGCCAAGCAGCCGATCTCGATCGATGCGATCCAGTCGGTGCAAGTGAACGTCGCCAACTACGACGTGACGCAAAAAGGCTATACGGGCGCCAACATCAATGCCGTGACCAAGTCCGGTACCAATGATGTCAAGGGCAGCGTCTATTATGTGTTCCGTAATGACCGGATGGCCGGTGACCGTTACGACAACGTCAAAGACAGCTATTACGCACCTGCGCCGTTCCGCGAAACGACCAAGGGCATTTCCGTCGGCGGCCCGCTGATCAAGGACAAGCTGTTCTTCTTTGCCAACAAGGAAAAGCTGGAAAGCACCCGCACGGCGCCAAACTTTGGTCCAATTGGCAGCGCGATGACGAACGTCGGTATTACCGAGTCCGCTATTGCCGCTTTACAGACGATTGCCAAGGATAAGTACAACTTGCCAGTCGGTACCACGGCCGTCCCCGCAGGCACGAAGTTGACGGTAGATGATGTCTTGCTGAAACTGGACTGGAACATCAACGACAACCATCGCGCCATGGTTCGCTACTCCAAAACCGATCAATCCGAGCCGATGTTTACCGGTGTATCGGATAGCGGCATCGCATTGAACTCGGCCTGGCGCTCGCAGGAAAAGTCGATCGAAACCATCGTCGGCCAGTGGTTTGCCGACTGGACGCCAAATTTCTCGACGGAATTCAAAGTATCGTCGCGCGACTATGAAAGTCTGCCGAAGAACAATTCCACCCTGCCAACCATGTCCCTCAAGTTTACGGGTGATGTGCCGGCAGGATCGCCTGCAGGCGTGTCGACCAAAGACCGCTACCTGAACTTTGGTACTGACCAGTCGTACCAATTCAACGTCTTGCGCACCAAGACCAAGGATGCCTACCTGGGCGCCAACTGGGCCTTGGGCGATCATGAAGTCAAGTTCGGCACCGACTTCAGCAAGAACGATGTCTACAATGCGTTCCTGCAGAACATCAACGGCAACTACACCTTCGGCTGTATCAATAATGTCGGATACTCGTTTGTCAAACCGAACCCTGACGGCAGCACTACTTTCAACTGCAACAGCTCGGCCGCTCTTCAGGAACAAGCCGTACTGGAAAATTTCCGTACCGGACGCCCGAGCTCTTACCAGGTGCAAGTACCGTTGCCAGGTGGCTCGCTGGAAAACGCCATTGCTGATTTCAGCCTGAAAAACTATGGCTTCTTCGCTCAGGACGTATGGACCGTCAACAAACAGTTGACCGTGCAGTATGGCGTGCGTGTCGACAAGGCCGGCATCAGCGACCGTCCGCTTTATAACGCTGCTGCGGCTGCACCTATGGTGGCTGCCAACGCGCAGACGGGCAAGGCACAAAGCGGTGGTTTTGGCCTGAACAATACGCAAACCATCGATGGTCAGACACTGTGGCAGCCACGTGTGGGCTTCAACTACAAGTTTGACAGCGCCCGTCCTACCCAGTTGCGCGGCGGCGTCGGCCTGTTCCAGGGCGCGGCAGCCACGGTCTGGATGTCGAACCCGTTCGCCAATCCTGGCGTGGCAACCCGTATCGTCGGTTGCGGCACCAGCGGCTTCAAGGCTTGCCCATCGGTAGGTGGCTTGTTCAATCCTGATCCGAACACCCAGCCGACGAACTTCCCTGATGCCGCCCCTGCAGCCAACGTCGACTTCCTGTCGCCTAACCTGCGCCAGCCATCGATCTGGAAGGGCAACCTGGCATTCGAACATGAGTTGCCATGGATGGGCCTGGTTTTCGGCGCGGAATACCTGCGCACGCAAAACAAGGATGCCATTTACTATGAGCATTTGAATCTGGGCACGGCGACGCGTACCGGTACCGATGGCCGTGCGTTGTACTACTCGAACACTGCCTACAATACGAACTGCTGGACTTCCACCGGTGGCTTGTCGTCGACCAATGCGGGTTGCGCGGGTTCCTTCGCCAAGGCACTCAAGAACCCTGCGTTCAACAACGTCATGGTTGCGCAGAAAACGGACAAGGGCGCGGGTAATCTGGTGACGCTGTCGGTCAGCCAGCCGATGACCAAGGGCTTTGGCTGGTCGGTTGCCTACACCTATACGGATGCAACGGAAGTGTCGCCGCTGACCTCGTCGGTATCGACATCGAACTTCAACGCCCGTTCGATCTTCAATCCGAATGAAAACGTCGCCGCCAATTCCGGCTACCTGGTGAAAGACCGCTTCAATGCTGTGTTGAACTTCCAGAAACGCTTCTTCGACAACTACAAGACCAGCTTCGGCCTGTTCTATGAAGGCCGCAAGGGCAAACCATACAGCTGGACCTACAGCAATGACTTGAACGGTGACGGCGTCAGCGGCAATGACTTGATGTATATCCCATCGAAACCAGGTTCGGGCGAAGTGGTATTCCGTGGCGATACGGCAAACAACCATGCCAACGAAGATCGTTTCTGGGCATTTGTTAACGCAAACGGCGACCTGCGCAGTTCGAAAGGCGGCGTGGTGAAGCGTAACGACAGCTTCTCGCCTTGGACCAACAGCTTCGATATGCGTGTCAGCCAGGAAGTCCCAGGCTTCTTCAAAGGCAACAAAGGCGTGTTCACGATGGACTTCTTCAACGTGGGCAACATGATCAACCGCAAGTGGGGCCGTATCAATGAAATGGCTTTCCGCTCGGCTGGCGGTCAAACGCGTAACTTTGTTGATTTTGCCGGTCTCGATGCTCAAGGTCGCTACATCTACCAAGTGCGTGACAAGGTAGAAGACTACACCGTGCGTCAACAAAAGGGTGAGTCCCAATGGGCGATCCAGGCGACGGTCAAGTACGAGTTCTAATCTCGACGCTTGATTGACGTTCCGAACGGCTGGTGGCGACACCGGCCGTTTTTTCGTTTATGTTGTGCTTTCTGGTAATACTCTGATGGGCTTGCGGCGCACGGCGTCCCCCCGGATGAGACGGCTTTTTTGAATACTGATAACCATGTGGGGACCATGAAACATCATCCGACACCACTGGCCGCGGCGGCGGCCCTGACTGTGCTGCTGGCCGCCTGTGCCACGCCTCCCGCGCCTAGCGCGACGCCCATCGATATCAACCTGGTCGCCCTGAACGACTTCCACGGCAACCTCGACCGCAGCAAATTCACCTACACGAGCGCCGCCGATGCCGGGAGCAAGACGGTGCAGGCCGGCGGCATCGACACCTTGTCCGGCGCATTGAAGGCGTGGCGGCGCGAAGATGCGCAGCTGATTTTTGTCGGCAATGGCGACCTGGTCGGCGCCAGCCCCGCCATGTCTGCGCTGTGGGCGGACGAACCGAGCATCGTCGCCATGAACATGCTGGGCATGAAAGCCAGCTCCGTCGGCAACCATGAATTTGACCAGGGCAAGGCGGAATTGCTGCGCCAGCAGCGCGGCGGCTGCGAGTCGTCGCGCGCCGACAAGGCGTGCAAGTTCACGCCCGACTTCAAGGGCGCCAGCTATACCTATATGGCGGCCAATGTGATCGACACGCAGACGGGCAAGTCCCTGCTGCCCGCCTATCGCATCGAAGAGGCGCATGGCGTCAAGGTGGGCTTGATCGGCGCCGTGCTGAAAGATACGCCGTCCGTGGTGACGGCCGCCGGCATTGCCGGTCTGCAATTCGGCGATGAAGCGGACGCCATCAACGCCACCTTGCCGCAGTTGCGCGCGCAGGGCGTGGGCGTGTTCGTCGTGCTGTTGCACCAGGGCGGCGAGACGAAGGAAGCCGTCGACCAGCCCGACTGCAGCCACCTGAAGGGCGAAGTGGTCGACGTGGTCAAGCGCCTCGACCCGGCCATCCAGCTGGTCATCAGCGGCCATTCGCACCAGGGCTATCTGTGCCGCGTCGATGGCCGGCTGGTGACGCAGGCACAGATGGGCGGACACATGCTGACGCGCATCAAGCTCAAGGTCGATCCCGTCAAGAATGCCTTGATCGATGCCAGCGCGCAAAACGTCGTCATGTTGCCAGGCATGTATGAGCCGGAGCCGGCCGTGGCAGCCTACCTGGAATCGGTCAAGCAGCGCAGTGCGGCCGCATTGTCGCGCCCCGTGGCCGCCATCGCCGTGCCGAGCGTGGGCCGCAACACCAAGGGCAGCGGCGCTTCCGCACTGGGCGACCTGGTGGCCGACAGCACCCTGTTCGGCGCGCGCGCTGCCGGCGCGCAAATCGGCCTGATGAACAATGGCGGCATCCGCAAGGACCTGGAAGCGGGCGCCGGCCTGATGACGAACGTGGGCCAGAACCAGGCAGTGGTGCCGTTTGGCAATACGCTGATCGTCGTGAGTCTGTCCGGCGCGCAAATCCGCACCTTGCTCGAGCAGCAATGGCCGGGCGCCGAAGCGGAGGACAACAATCTGCTGCAAGTGTCCGAAGGTTTCAGTTATCGCTGGGACAGCACGCAGCCCCAGGGCCAGCGCGTGCTGCCAGGCAGCATCATGCTCAATGGTATTCCTCTGGAAGACAATCAACAATATCGTGTCGCCGCCAACAGTTTCCTCGCCGGCGGCGGCGACCGCTTTACCGTGCTGGCGGCCGGCACGCGCCGTCTGGACACGGGCGTGCGCGACATCGACGCCTTCAGCGATTACCTGATCGCCTGCGCGCGCGCCGGCAAACCGGCCGGCAGTGCCACGGCGGCGGGCCGCATCGTACGCGTCAAATAATCTACAAGGAATAACCATGCGTCGCTTATCTGTTTCCCTGCTCGTCACTACCCTGTTCGCGGGCAGCGCCCACGCTGATTTCACGATACCCGGCTTTGAACTCGTGCACACCTCGCCCGTGGAAACCACCTTGACGAACCCCGACTTGCGCGAGCCCGTTGCCGTGTGGAGCGAGCTGTTCGATGGTGCAAAAAAAGAAATCGTCATCGCCCAGTTCTATGCCGTCAGCAAACCGGGCACGGCCTTTGAAAAGGTGCTGGCCAGCTTGACGGCCGCCGGCCAGCGCGGCGTGAAGATCCGCTTCCTGCTGGACCAGAAGGGCGTGGGCCTGTCGGAAGCGGCGACCATCGCGCAGATCAAGGCGATCCCGAACCTGGACTTGCGCCTCATCGATTTCAATAAAATCACGGGCAACGGCATCGTGCACGCGAAATACCTGGCCGTCGATGGTGAAGTCGCGTACATCGGCAGCCAGAACTTCGACTGGCGCTCGTTCGAGCACATCCATGAAACGGGCTTGAAGATCACGGAACCCGCCATGGTGGGCCAGGTGCAGGCGATTTTTGAACAGGATTGGCAAGCCCAGGCGCTGACGTCGCAAGGCAGCCGCGCCACGGTGCTCAACAGCAAGGTCGTGCCGGCCAATTACGCGCAAAACGCTTTCCTGCTGGCCAGCCCGAACGCCTACAACCCGGCCGGCGTGGGCGACTCGGAAACGGGCTTGCCCGCCCTGCTGGCGGAAGCGAAAAACGAAGTGCGCATCCAGTTGCTCGACTATGCGCCGCTGTCGTATGGCCCGAACCGCACGCGGCCGTACTACGCCGTGATCGACAACGCCGTGCGCGCCGCCGCCCAGCGTGGCGTCAAAATCAAGCTGATGGTGTCCGCCTGGAATACGGAAGCGCCCGCCATCGCCTACCTGAAAAGCCTGGCCCTGGTGCCGAACGTGGAAATCCGCATCGTGACGATTCCCACGGCCTCGACGGGTTTCATCCCGTTTGCGCGCGTGATCCACAGCAAGACCATGAGCATTGATGGCAAGCTGGCCTGGGTCGGCACGAGCAACTGGGCGGGCGGCTATTTCGATTTGTCGCGCAACCTGGAAGTGGTGCTGCGTAACGATGCCATGGCGCAGCGCATTGCCGCGCTGCATGAGCAGACGTGGAGCTCGGCGTATGCGCAACCGATCGACATCAACAAGCAGTATCCGAAGCCGGCCAAGGCCGCGCCGCAAGGCAAGGAATAATGGTGAACATGAAAAAATTACTCTGCGTGCTGGCGCTGGGTGCCGCTTTCGCTTCCGGCAATGTGCTGGCCTGGGGCAATGACGGCCACCGCGCCGTGGGTGCCATCGCCGATCAATTGCTCAAGGGCAGCGTGGCCCAGGCGCAGGTGGCTAGGTTGCTGTTGCCCGGCGAAAGCCTGGAAAAGATCGCCAACTGGCCCGATTGCGTGAAGGGCACGTATTGCGGCCCGCAATCGCCGGAGATGTTGAGCTATGTCGCGGCGAATCCCAAGCATGGCGAATATCACTACACGAACGTGCCTTTTCAACATGCGCATTACCACGACCATGGCGTGGGCACGGCCGATGACGATATCGTGCAGACGCTCAAGCGGGCGATCCTGGTGTTGCAGGGCAAGGCCGATGCGGCCAGCAATCCGCACGGTTTCAGCCAGCGCGAAGCGCTGATCCTGATCACGCACCTGGTGGGCGATATCCACCAGCCATTGCATGTGGGCAATGCGTTTCTCGGCAAGGATGGCCAGTTCTTCGTGCCCGCCACGCAGGCGCAGATCGACGACGTCGCCGTTTTCAATGCGCGCGGCGGCAACGACTTGCTGCTCGACGATGCGAAGATGACGGCCTTGTCGGATGCCGTGATTCCCGCGCCGCTGCCGGCGGAAGCGGGCGATGCCAAGCCTGCCAGCAGCTATCCGAAGTCGCCCACCAGGCCCCTGCATTCCTACTGGGACACGACCGTGGTCGATTACGCCATGCGCCGCCTGAGCACGCGCACGCCGCAGCAGTTCGCCCGCACCGTGATCGCCAGCGTTCCCGTGGTGAGCGCCAACAGCGGCGACCCCGCCACCTGGCCGTATCAGTGGGCCGATGCCGCGCTGGCGGCGTCAAAGCTTGCTTTCACGGATGTGGTGGCTGGTCCCGCCACGCAGCAGACCAGCCGCAAGGGCGAGGTCTACAACGTCTGGACCCTGACGGTGCCGGACAACTATCCGGTACCGAGTTCTGCGCTGGCGAAGCAGCAGCTGACCGAGGCGGGCTATCGCCTGGCCGCCGTGCTGCAGGCGATCTGGCCACAGTAAAGATGTCATGTGAAAGCGGCCTGCGGGCCGCTTTTTTCATGCCACGGTGATGCCGATGCCCATCTCGCGGAAGGGCGCGACCAGGGCGTCTTCCATGTCGCGGTGCACGATGATATCGTTGACCTGGCTCATGGGTGCGATTTGAAACGGTGACGCCGTGTTGAACTTTTCCGACGAGGCAAGCACGACGGTGCGGTTTGACGCCTCGCTCAGTGCGCGTTTCACGCACGCTTCCTCGTAATCACCGGTGGTGATGCCCGCTTGCGGATGCAGACTGGATACACCCATGAAATACAGGTCGGCGCGGATGCGGCCGATGGCTTCCACGGTGGCCGCGCCGACGCCCACGATCGAGTGCTTGTACAGGCGCCCGCCCAGCATCAGCACCTCGATGAACGGGTGATGCACCAGCTCGACGGCAACCGAGGGGCTGTGCGTGACGACGGTGGCGCGCAAATCGCGCGGCAGCTGGCGCGCCAGCTGCACGGCGGTCGTGCCGCCATCGAGAAACACCACTTGCCCCGTTTGTATCATGGCGCCTGCCGCGCGTCCGATGGCGGGCTTGGCTTCGGGCGAAATCTGTTCGCGGGCCGCAAACGGCGCCAGCGCGGGCGAACTTGGCAGCAAGGGGAGGGCGCCGCCGTGCACGCGTTCCAATAACCCTTCTTTCGCCAATTCGCGCAGGTCGCGCCGTATCGTGTCTTCCGACAAGCCCAGACTATCGCTGACGGCCTTGGCGACGATCTGCCCTTCGCGCTGGAGCATGTCCAGCAGGTATTGTTTGCGTTGATGTGTCAGCATGGTTTTTCTTGAGTGTTCTTGTATTTTCTTGATATTGCACGAGTTTGCATGATAAAGTCGGCGAAGGCAAGCACATGTAAATACAAGGAGACACTATGCGCGAAGAAAATAGCAAGCAGGAACGGGTCCGCATCCAGCAGGTGCAGACCCTGTCGCATGACTGGTATCTGCTGCAAAAGACCACGTTCGACTATCTGCGCCACGATGGCGAATGGCAGACGCAGACGCGGGAAACCTATGACCGTGGCGACGGAGCCACCATCCTGCTCTACAACAAGGCCAAACGCACGGTGATCCTGATCCGCCAGTTCCGCTTTCCTACCTACCGCGAAGGCCACGATGGTTTCCTCATCGAATCTGCCGCCGGCTTGCTGGAAGAGGCCAGCGCCGAGCAGCGCATCCGCGCCGAGGTGGAAGAGGAAACCGGTTACCGGGTGGGGCAGGTGCACAAGGTGTTCCAGGCCTTCATGAGCCCCGGCTCCGTGACGGAGCGCCTGCATTTTTTTGTCGCCGAATACGACCCCGCCAGCCGCATCGGCGACGGCGGCGGCCTGGCGCACGAGGGCGAAGACATCGAGGTGCTGGAGTTGCCGCTGGCGCAAGCGCTGCGGATGGTGGCGGACGGGCGCATCTGCGACGGCAAGACCATCATGCTGCTGCAGCATGCGCAGCTGCATTTGATGCCAGGCAAACGGGGGCAGCAGATTCTCGTAGCCGGCCCTTACCGTTCGGGCACGGGCGACGCCCCGGCCCTGATGGCGGCGAATGTGGCAGCCATGGAAGCCGTCTGCCTGCCCCTGTATGAAAAGGGCCACATGCCCGTGCTCGGTGAATGGCTGGCCTTGCCCATGCTGGCGCTGGCCGGTTCCACCCGGGTGGGTGACGCCGTGTACGAGGAACTGTTCCACGCGCATGCGACGCGTTTATTGAGCCACTGCGATGCCGTGCTGCGTATCGGCGGTGCGTCTGGCGGAGCGGACCAGATGGTGGCCGTGGCGCAGGATCTCGGTTTACCCGTGTATTTCTCGCTGGACGAGATTACCCAGGCGTAAAAAAAGCGAAGCCCAAAGGCTTCGCTTTTTGTCATTTTAGGGAGCGCCTGAAAAATGCCCAGGGCTAGGCGTCTTGCCGAAGGCAGTACGAATGTACGACGAGGCAAGGCAACGACGCCATGGGTATTTTCTCAGGTGCTCTTAACGCGATTTCACGAAGGGGATGCCGATAGCCTTCGGCGCGATGGATTTCGCCATCAAGCCCGCCAGCACGATCACGGTGACGACGTACGGCACCATCTGGATCAGCGAGCCGGGGATGCGGCCCACGACGGGCAAGTCCACGCCTTCAATTTGAATCTGGATGGCGGCGAAGAAGCCGAACATCAGGCAGCCGAGGAAGGTGTAGACGGGGCGCCAGTTGCCGAACACCATGGCCGTCAGGGCCAGATAGCCGGCGCCGGCCGACATGTCGCGCAGGAAGAAGCCGCTTTGCACGATGGCCAGATACGCGCCCGAGAACGAGCACAGGATGCCGGCCACCAGCATGGCCAGGTAGCGCGTCGCTTCCACGCTCACGCCGGCCGAGTCGGCCGCATGCGGGTTTTCGCCGCAGGCGCGCAGGCGCAGGCCGAAACGCGTGTGGTACAGCAGCCAGTGCACGAGCGGGATCAAGAGGAAGGCCACGTAGACGAGGATGGAATGGCCGCCGATCAGATGGGCATACACCCAGCCGATGAAGGGAATATGCTCCACGTACTGCGTGCCCGGCAAGACGACGTCGAACAGTCGCGCCGAGCCGAGGTCGGGCGTGCGGCCGCCTTGCTGGAAGAAAAATTGCGCCAGCACGAAGGTCAGTCCGCTCATGGCGATGTTGATCGCCATGCCGGCCACCAGCTGGTTGCCCTTTTGCGTGATGCTGACGTACGCCTGCAGCAGGGCCAGGGCGACGCAGACGAGCATGCCGGCAGCCATGCCGTAATACGGGTTTTGCGTCGTGTAGGCGACGGCTGCGGAAGCAAACGCGCTGGCCAGGATCTTGCCTTCCAGGCCGATGTCGATCATGCCGCTGCGTTCGGCAAACAGGCCGGCCATGGCGGCAAAGATCAGGACGGGCGCATTGCGCACGGTCGATACCAGGATGCTGGCGAATTGAAAGTCGTCGAGTGTCATGGTGTTAGCCTTTGGTGCGCTTGAGCAGGGCGGAAATGGCCGGTGCGTAGAAGTTTTCCATGGCGCCGCAGAACAGGATGATCAAGCCCTGGATGAAAATGAACGTTTCCGTCGGGATATTCGGTTTTTCCAGCGACAGGTCGAAGCCGCCCTGGATCAGCGCGCCGAACAGCACGGCGGACAGGAAGATGCCGACCGGATGCTGGCGGCCCATCAGGGCGATGGCGATGCCGATGAAACCGGCGCCGCCGACAAAATTGAGCGACAGGTAATGGGTCGAACCCATGATGGAATTGACGGAACCCAAGCCCGCCAGCGCGCCCGAGATCAGCATGACGACGATGACCATCTTGCTGATCGACACGCCCGCATAGTGTGCCGCATGCTTGTTCAGGCCCGTGGCGCGCAGCTTGAATCCCCACGACGAACGCCAGACCATCACGCCGTAGATCACCAGCGCGGCGATCGCCAGGATAAAGCTGATGTTCAGCGGCGTGTCGCCCAGCGACGGGAACCAGGTGGAGAGGCGTGGCATTTCGCCGCTTTCCGCAAACACGCGGCTGGCCGTGTTCTGCTCGCCCGGCGGAATCAAGTACTTTACGATAATAAAATTCATCAGGCTGGCGGCGATGAAGTTGAACATGATGGTGGTCACCACGATGTGGCTGCCGCGCTTGGCTTGCAGATAGCCGGGCAAAAAGCCCCACAAGGCGCCGAACAGGGCCGCGCCGATCATGGCGGCAGGAATCAAGAGCCAGGCAGGCAGGGTCTGGTCGAAGGCCAGCATGGCCACCGTCAAGCCCAGGCCGCCGATATACATCTGGCCTTCGGAACCGATATTGAACAGGCCGGCCTGCATCGCCACGGAAACCGACAGGCCCGTGAAAATGAAGGTGCTGGCGTAGAACAGGGTGTAGCTCAAGCCTTCCGGATTGAGGATGGCGCTGTGGACGAGGATGGACAGCGATTCGGCCGGGTCTTCGCCCAGCATATAAATCACCAGGGCTGCGACCAGCAAGGCCGACAGCAGGTTTAACATGGGCATGACAAAGGCTGTCGCCCAGCGTGGCAAGTCGTTATTCATGATTTATGCATTCCCCCCATCAACAGACCGATGCGGGTGGTATCGAATTCTTCAATTTTCAGTTCGCCGGTGATGCGTCCGCCGCACATGACGAGAATGCGGTCGGCCAGCGCCCGCACTTCTTCCAGTTCGACGGACACCAGCAGGATCGCCACGCCCGCGTCGCGCAGGGCCAGCAATTGCGTATGGATGCTTTCGATGGTGCCGATGTCGACGCCGCGCGTGGGTTGCCCCACCAGCATCAGTTTCGGCTTGGCCAGCACTTCGCGCGCGATCACCACCTTTTGCTGGTTGCCGCCCGACAACAAGCCGATGCGCAGGTCCGGATTGGCCGGGCGCACATCAAACGTTTTCAGCAGTTCCGCGCAGCGCGCGCCGATGGCCTTGAAGTTGAACAGGCCCCAGCGGTTTTTCAGGTGATCCTGGTAACCGAGGATGGTGTTCTGCATGACGGAGAAATTCTTCACCACGCCATCGCGCAAGCGGTCTTCCGGAATGTGGGCGATGCCCAGCTCGCGGAAGGCCAGCGGCAAGCCGTCAGCATCGTGGCGCTTGGCAAACGGCAAGTCCTTGTCGAGAAAACGCAGCTTGCCGGACGTGGGCAAGCGCATGCCCGACAGGATTTCCAGCAGCTCGCTCTGGCCATTGCCGGAAACCCCCGCAATGGCGACGATTTCGCCGGCGCGCAAATTGAAGCCTATGTCGGCCAGCAATTTGACTTGCTGCTCGTCGGCCAATTGCAGATCAGCCACTTCCAGCACCGTGGCGCCCGGATTGTACGGTGCACGGGGCAAGTGGCTCTGGATGGGGCGGCCCACCATCATGTTGGCCAGCTCCTCTTTCGAGGTGCCGGCCGTTGCCACGGCGCCCACCACCGTGCCGCCGCGCATGACGGTGACGTTGTCGGTGATTTCCAGGATCTCTTGCAGCTTGTGCGTGATCAGGATGATGGTCTTGCCCTGTTCCTTGAACAGGCGCAGGATTTCAAACAGCGAGGCCGTTTCCTGGGCCGTCAGCACGGCCGTCGGCTCGTCGAGGATCAGAATATTGGCGCTGCGGTAAATCTGCTTGAGGATTTCCACGCGCTGCTGCGCGCCGACGGACAAGTCTTCGATCTTCGCCAGCGGGTCGACGTCGAGGCGGTAGCGCGCGCAAATCTCGCGCAGTTTCGCTTCCGCTTCCGTGCGGTGGCTGGCCAGGCGAAAACCGCCTTCCGTGCCCAGCATGATATTGTCGAGGACGGTGAAGTTCTCGACCAGCATGAAGTGCTGGTGCACCATGCCGATGCCGAGGTTGATCGCTTCCTGGCTGTTGCGGATAGGCTGTACTTTCCCGTCGAGCAGGATTTCTCCGCCGTCGGCACGGTAGTACCCGTACAGGATGCTCATCAAGGTCGATTTTCCGGCGCCGTTCTCTCCCACCAGGCCGTGGATACTGCCCTTGGCGATGGAGAAGCTGACGTCGGCGTTCGCCTTCACATGTCCAAACTGCTTGGAAATGCTGCGAAATTCTACTGCTGGCTGCATAGGTTCATAACTGGATAGTTTCATGGAAACGCGCCGCGCGGAGACAGGCCCCGGCGGCGCGCTAAAAGATACGGAGAAAAATTAAACCGGGCAGCTGCTGCCGACGCGGTAATCGATCACTTTGATCTTGCCATCGATAATGTCCTTACGCGCACCCAACACGCGTTTTTCGATTTCCGGCGTAATCAGCTTGCGGTTATTCTCATCAAGGGCCCAATCCACGCCGCCCTCTTTCAAGCCTTTATAGCTGACGCCGCCCTTCCAGGTGCCGTTCTTGACTTGCATGAAGCTGTCGTAGACCGTGTTGTCGACGCGCTTGACCATCGAGGTCAGGATGCTGCCTGGATACAAATGGTTCTGGTTCGAATCGACGCCGATCGCCAGCTTGCCTTTTTCCTTGGCCATTTGCAGGGTGCCCATGCCGCTGCCGCCGGCGACGGCGAACACGACATCGACGCCGCGCTCGAATTGCGAGCGGGCCAGTTCGCCGCCCTTGGCCGGGTCATTCCAGGCGCCGGACGTGGTGCCGACCATGTTTTGCGTGATTTCCGTCTTCGGATTGACTGCCTTGACGCCTTGCGCGTAGCCGCAGGCGAAGTTGCGGATCAGGGGAATATCGATGCCGCCGATGAAGCCGACCTTCTTGCTTTTGCTGGCCATGGCTGCAGCCACACCGACCAGGTAGGAGCCTTCTTCTTCCTTGAAGACGACGGAATTAACGTTGCTGCCGGCGGCCTGGCCGTCGATCAGCACGAATTTTACGTTCGGAAATTCTTTGGCGACCTTTTGCACGGCTTGCGTTTGCGCAAAGCCGATGGCGGCGATCATGTCGAGTTTCTTGCGGGCCAAGCCACGCATGACTTGTTCAGCCTGCGTATCGCTCGATGCCTGCACTTCGATGAAGGAAATGCCCGTGTCTTTTTTGAAGCGCGATGCGCCTTCGAAAGCGGATTGGTTGAACGACTTGTCGAACTTGCCGCCCGCGTCATACACGACACCCAGTTTTGGGGTAGCCGCGGACGCTTGAGCAGTCAGAAATACGGCTGCGATCGTCAAACTAAATTGTGTAAGTTTCATGAATTGGCTCCTGGAAGATCGATATTGTATATTTTTTATAGGTGAAACATATAATTTGGGGCCGATTTAGCCTGTTTTTGATGCACGAGGTGATAATTCCTTATCAACATTGCACTGTATCGCACAAGATCATTGCTGACCTCGCGTGCTTTCATGTCGACAGTGTGATGCTCATGCAACAGTCGCGCCCCGTCTCTTTTATAGGTACAACATCGAATGGGGCTGCCGGAGCGGGCTGGGATGCGCCGTCAGTGGACGGGCAGGGCAGGCACGGAACCGGCGCCGCGATGGGCGTCCGAATCACTATGCATCATGCCAGATATGTATGACAAATACGTTTTTGTTTATGTATTTATATGCAACGCATATAAATGGCCTGTCAGGCTGATGGGGGATTGATAATATTCAGGAAAGCCCGCACGACGGGGGCGTCGTCGAGCGTCGTGTAGCTGATATACAAGTTGGCCGACGGCGGATTGGTCTTGATCGGCAGGAACACGACGCCGGGCCAGCCGATGCGGCTCGTCGTTTCCGGCACCAGTGTCACGCCCAGGCCCGCGCCCACCATGGCCAGCAGGGTTTGCGGTTCGCTCGCTTCCTGGAAAATCACGGGTTCGAAACCGGCGTTGACGCAGCATTGCACCAGGTAGCGGGGAAACGCGGATTTGTCCAGGTTGAGGGTCAGCATCGGCTCGTGGGCGATGTCGATCAGCTCGATGGCCGTGTTTTTCGCCAGCGGATGGTGTTCATTGACGGCCACGCAGACGTTTTCGCGGAAGCACAGTTCCTGGCGCAGATTGTCGTGCCGCAAGTCGTCGTCGTTGAGCTTGGGTTCGCGCCAGAAGCCCACGTCGATCTGTTTGGCGCGCAAGGCTTCGTATTGCACCGTGGGACCGAATTCATGAATGGTCCAGGTGACGCGGGGAAATTTGGTCTGGAATTCTTCCAGCAGGCTGGGGATGGGGCCCCACATGGCCGAGCCGACGATGCCCACGCGCAAGCGGCCCACTTCGCCGCGGTCGATCTGGCGGATGGTATCGATGGTCATGCGCATCTTGGCCAGCAGCTCGGCCGCCTCGTTCATCAACGCCTTGCCCGCCACGGTCAGCTCGAAGGTGCGCGTGGTGCGCGCAAACAGGCGCACGCCCAGTTCGCTTTCCAGTTTCATGATCTGCTGGCTCAGGGGCGGCTGCGAGATATGCAGGCGCTCGGCCGCGCGGCTGAAGCTTTTCTCCTCGGCAACGGCAAGAAAATACTTTAACTGTTTCAGATCGATGGACATGCTTTCCTTGGCGTTGCGTGGTGCCTGGCGATGGAACGGCGCGCGGACCGGTAACGGCGCGCGCGCTTTCTTTACAGCGGTCCTATTATCGTGCCACGACCGCCTGCATGGCAATGGCCAGCGCGGTGCCGACTTGGGCATTGTGCTTGACCAGGGCGATATTCGTCGCCAGGCTGCGCCCGTCCGTCAGCTGTTTGATGCGCGAGAGCAGGAACGGCGTGACTTGCTTGCCCTTCACGCCGCCCGCGTCCGCTTCCTGCAAGGCTTGCGAGGTGATCGCATCGATTTCTTCCTTCGGCATCGCTTGCGCGGCCGGCACGGGGTTGCTGACGATCACGCCGCCTTTCAAGCCCAGCTGCCACTTGGTGCCGATGAAGGCGGCCTGCTCGGCGGCCGTGTCGAGGCGGAAATCAGCCTTGAAGCCGCTTTCGCGCGTAAAGAAGGCGGGGAAACCTTCCTGGCCCACGCTGATGACGGGCACGCCGTGGGTTTCCAGGTATTCCAGGGTCAGGCCGATGTCGAGGATGGATTTGACGCCCGCGCAGACGACGGCCACGGACGTGTGCGCCAATTCCTGCAAGTCGGCCGAAATGTCGAAGCTCGTTTCCGCGCCGCGGTGCACGCCGCCGATGCCGCCCGTGACGAACACGGCAATGCCGGCCAGTTCCGCGCAAATCATGGTGGCGGCCACGGTGGTGGCGCCCAGTTTGCCCTGCGACAGGACGAACGGCAGGTCGCGGCGGCTGACCTTCATGGCGTCGGGCGAGGTGCCCAGCAATTCCAGCTGCTCGGGCGACAGACCCACGCAGATCTTGCCGCCGATGATGGCGATGGTGGCCGGCACGGCGCCGCCGTCACGGATGATCTGTTCCACTTCGCGCGCCATTTCCACGTTTTGCGGATACGGCATGCCGTGCGAAATGATGGTCGATTCCAGCGCCACGATGGCCTTGCCGGCGGCGCGCGCATCGAGCACTTCTTGCGAGAACGAGAGGAAGTTATTCAGTTGCATCATATGTCAATCCTGTTGAAAGAGGGTAGGGGGAGGCGGCGCCAGGTCGGCGTCGTCGATGTCGTCGAGGGCGCCGGCCGAAATCAGGGGCGAGACGGTGGCAGCCGATTCCAGGGTCATGGCCGCCAGCTTCAGGCCGCGCCGACAAGCCAGTTTCAAGTCGCTGATGTCGTGGTACAGCGACCAGCAGACGGCGGCGGAAAACGCGTCGCCGGCGCCCGTCACATCGACGGCGTCCACTTCGCGCGCGGCCAGGTGCACGATGGGCGCGTCCAGGCTGTCGCCATCGGTGAAGTACACGCCTTCGCCGCCGCAGGTGACGATCACCTGGCGCGCGCCCTGGCGCTGCACTTCGCGGCAGGCGGCGCGCACCTCGAATGCCGTGGGCAAGGCCCGCGCCACGCGCGTTTCCAGTTCGCCCCGGTTCAGGATCAGCAGATGCAAGCCCATCAGGTCTTGCGGCAGGTGCGCCATCTTCGGCTGCGAGACGGCGACGATGACCAGCGGCGTCGCGCGGGCAGCATCCTGGCGCGCATCAGCCAGCAGTGCCTGCACGCTGTCGTGGCCCAGGTTCAGGTCGCAGACGGTGAGGGCGGCGGCGGCGCGCTGCGGCTGGCGGCTGTGCAAAAAGGCCGGTGTCAGTTGTTCGTACAGCTGCATGTTGGCCATCGCCAGCAGCATTTCGCCATGTTCGTCGAGCACGGCCGTGTAAGTGCCGCTGCTGGTGTTGCTTAAATGCAGGCTGCCGCGCATGTCGATGCCCGCGTCTTCCGCGTGCGTCTGCAGCGCATGGCCGGCCGCGTCGTCGCCCAGCGCCGTCAGCAGGGCGACGGGAATCGACAATCGGGCCAGGTTTTCCGCGATGTTGCGGCCCACGCCGCCAAACACTTCTTCCGAGCGCACGGGATTCGAGGTGCCCATCTGCAGGGTCGCCAGGGTGCGCATCTTGCGGTCGAGGTTGGCGGCGCCTATGCACAGCACGGGACGGCTGTCGGGCAGCACGTAGGCGCGTCCCAGCAGGCGTCGCTCGCGGATCAGCCCGGCGATATGGCCGGCGACGGCCGAGCGCGACAAGCCCAGTTCGCTCGCCAGGTCTTGCTGCGAGATGAAGGGGTTGTTGCGGATCAGCGTATACAGCTGGTCTTTTTTATTGGTATCGGTCACAGGTTTTCGCTGAAGGTTTAAACATTTGTCTGCGACTGTAAACATTTGTCTGTTTAATGTCAAGCATGTGTCAAGCGTGCATAAAAAACCTTCGTATGGAGCTTGTATGCATGCATTTCCCGGGCATGGCGGGCCTGGGCTAGCCTCGACTATAATATCGGCCATTTATATTTGAATTGTATAAATGGGCAAGAAAAATGGTATTTGCCATACATATTCCGTTTGATGCATAGTGGCGGCAAATACAGGCATACGCATTTCGATATACCAGTAACACCATAGATACCCGCTACCTGGGCCGCAGTCCATACCGGGCACGGCCGTGCAGGCAGCAACCAATCATCATTAGTCAATCAGAGGATAACCATGTCGAACAACGCCCCTTTCCACGCCGCCGAAATCATCCGTGCCCGCGCCCCTGAAAATTTCAAGCCGCGCGTGGCGATGATCCTCGGCTCCGGCCTGGGCGTGTTGGCCGAGCAGATGACGGACGCCGTCAGCATCAGCTTCGACGAATTGCCAGGTTTTCCGATCAGCACCGTGCACGGCCATGCGGGCGAACTGGTGGTCGGCACCCTGTCGGGCGTCGCCGTCGTCTGCATGAAGGGCCGTGGCCATTTCTATGAAGGCTATGGCATGGGCGTGATGACGAGCGCCATCCGCACCCTGAAACTGCTGGGCTGCGAAATGCTGTTCGTTACCAACGCCGCCGGTTCCCTGCGCCCTGAAGTGGACGCCGGCAGTCTGGTCGCCATCAGCGACCATATCAACCTGTTGCCAGGCACGCCGATGGTCGGCCCGAACGACGACCGCTTCGGCCCGCGCTTCTTCAGCATGGCCAACGCCTACGATGCGGACCTGCGCAAGCTGGTCAAGGACACGGCAGCCGCCAGCGGCATCACCCTGCACGAAGGCGTGTTCGTCGCCTACCCTGGCCCGAACTTCGAGACGGCCGCCGAAATCCGCATGATGGCGCGCCTGGGCGCCGACACGGTCGGCATGTCCGTGGTGCCGGAAGTGGTCTCGGCCCGCCATTGCGACCTGAAAGTGGTGGGCGTGTCCGTCATCACCAACCTGGCCGAAGGCATGTCGCCATTCGCCCTGTCGCACGAACAAACCCTGAAATACGCGGCCATCGGCGCGAAAGACCTGGTCAAGCTGATTCTGGCTTTCCTCTCCAAAGTAGCTGAAAAGCCGCAAGCCTAAGCACTTTTTACGCAGTAGCGGCGCGCCGGCCACCGGCGCTGCCGCGCGGCAGGCCGGGAAAATCCGGCCTACACTGACCGCATCATCTTTGCATCACTCCATAAAGCGAGCCTTATCATGTCACGCGCATTTATCCTCCTGCTTGATTCCTTCGGCCTTGGCGCGACGCCAGACGCCGCCAAGTATGGCGACGCAGGTGCCAATACCTTTGGTCACATTGCCAGCACTGTCGCCAAAAGCGGCAAGACCTTGAAACTCCCGAACATGGAACGCCTGGGACTGGGCGCCGCAGCGCACCTGGCCAGCGGCGAATGGGCCACGGGCTTCGACCAGCGCGACGGTTTCACCGGCGCCTACGGCGCGGCGCGCGAGCGCTCCACCGGCAAGGACACGCAGAGCGGCCACTGGGAAATCGCCGGCGTGCCCGTCGAATTCGACTGGGGCTACTTCCCACGCACCACGCCGTCGTTCCCCGCCGACCTGACCGATAAACTGAAAGCTCTGTCCGGCGTGCCCGGCTTCCTCGGCGACTGCCATGCCTCGGGCACGGATATCATCAACAAGCATGGCGACGAGCACGTCGCCACCGGCAAGCTGATTATCTACACCTCGGGCGACTCGGTGATGCAGATCGCCGCGCACGAAGAATCGTTCGGCCTCGAGCGCCTGTACGAAGTGTGCGAAATGGCCTTCAAGCTGGTCGAGCCGTACAACATCGGCCGCGTCATCGCCCGTCCGTTCACGGGCAGCAACGGCAACTACACGCGCACTTCCAACCGCCACGACTATGCGGTGGCGCCGCCAAGCAAGACCCTGCTCGACCACGTCAAGGATGCGGGCGGCGAAGTCGTCGGCCTGGGCAAGATCAGCGACATTTTCGCCACCCAGGGTATTTCCAGAGTCGTGAAGGGTGTCGACAACATGGCGCTGTTTGAAGCGCTGTTGAAGACGGCCGATGAAGTGCAGGACAAGTCGCTCACTTTTGTCAACTTCGTCGATTTCGACCAGGCATTCGGCCACCGCCGCAACGTCGAAGGCTATGCCGACGCGCTGCGCGAAATGGATGCGCGCCTGCCGGAATTCATGGCCAAGCTGAAGGAAGGCGACCTGGTCGTGATCACCGCCGACCATGGCTGCGACCCCACCTGGCACGGCTCCGACCACACCCGCGAACACATTCCGATGATCTTCTTCGGTCCCGGCGTCGCCCCGCGCGCGCTAGGTATTTCCGAGACGTTCTCCGATATTGGCCAAACCCTCGCCAAGCACCTTGGCGTACCACCACTTGCTAATGGAACCAGCTTGTTATGACACTCATGCACCCCGAATTCAAGCGTAACGAGGCCGTTGGCCTCGACCTGGGCTGGATCAACCAGATCCGCGTCAACCGCGCCGCGACGGACCGCCGCGCGGCCAGCCTGGCGAACCGCCGTACCGTGAAAAAGGAATACCAGGCCGCCTGGCTGGTGAAAGCCATCCAGATGATCGACCTGACCACCCTGGGCGGCGACGATACGCCGGGCCGCGTGGAGCGTCTGTGCATGAAGGCCATGCGCCCGTTGCGCGCCGACCTGATGGAGGCGCTGGGCCTGACGCAGCTGAGCACCGGCGCCGTGTGCGTGTACCACGAGATGATTCAACCGGCGGTGAAAGTCATCCAGGGCCGCTTGCCCATCGCCGCCGTGTCGACCGCCTTTCCGGCCGGCCTGACGAACATGGAAACGAAGCTGCGCGAGATCGAACTGTCGGTCGCCGCGGGCGCTTCGGAAATCGATATCGTCATCACGCGCCAGCATGTCCTGAACGGCAACTGGCAAGTGCTGTACGACGAAATGCTGGCTTACCGCAAGGCGTGCGGCGAAGCGCACGTGAAGGCGATTCTCGCCACGGGCGACTTGCTGACCATGGAAAACGTGGCCAAGGCGTCGTGGGTCTGCATGATGGCCGGCGCCGATTTCATCAAGACATCCACCGGCAAGGAAAGCGTCAACGCCACCATTCCCGTGGCTTTGACGATGGTGCGCACGGTGCGCGAATACTATGAACAGACGGGTTTCAAGGTGGGCTTCAAGCCGGCCGGCGGCGTCAGTTCGGCCAAGAGCGCGCTGCAATACCTGACCCTGATGAAGGAAGAGCTGGGCAACGAATGGCTGCAGCCGCACCTGTTCCGCATCGGCGCTTCCAGCCTGCTGACCGACATTGAGCGCCAGCTCGAGCACTACGTCACCGGCAGCTACTCGGCCAATCATCGTCACGCACAACCTTAAAGAACAATCGTCATGCCAACAATTAACGAGATTCTCACTACTATGGACTACGGCCCTGCTCCCGAAAGTCAAAAAGAAGCGCAAGCGTGGCTCGACGGCCATCAGCGCACATTCGGCCTGTTCATCGACAACGCCTGGAGCGAGCCGGCCGAACTGTTCGCCTCGACCAATCCGGCCGACGGCACGCAGCTGGCCGAACTGACGCAAGCCACCGATGCGGACGTGGAACGGGCCGTGGAAGCGGCGCGCCGCGCTCTGCCCGTATGGCAAGGCATGGGAGGCCATGGCCGCGCCAAGGTCATGTACGCGCTGGCCCGTCTGCTGCAAAGGCATTCGCGCCTGTTCGCCGTGCTGGAAACCCTGGACAACGGCAAGACCATCCGTGAAACGCGCGATATCGACCTGCCGCTGGCCGCGCGTCATTTCTACCATCATGCCGGCTGGGCGCAGCTGCAGTCCGAAGAATTCGCCGACTACCGCGCCGTGGGCGTGGTGGGCCAGATCGTGCCGTGGAATTTCCCCCTGCTGATGCTGTCGTGGAAAATCGCCCCGGCCCTGGCGGCCGGTAACACGGTCGTCTTCAAGCCGGCCGAATTCACGTCGCTGACCGCCATGCTGTTCGCCGAATTGTGCGTGCAGGCGGGCGTGCCGGCCGGCGTGGTCAACATCGTCACGGGCGACGGCAGAGTGGGCTCGGCCATCGTCAACCACCCCGGCGTCGACAAGATCGCGTTTACGGGTTCCACCGAAGTAGGCCGTTTGATCCGCGAGGCGACGGCCGGCAGCGGCAAGAAGCTGTCCCTCGAATTGGGCGGCAAGTCGCCGTTCATCGTCTTCGAAGACGCGGACCTGGACGGCGCCGTGGAAGGCCTGGTCGATTCGATCTGGTTCAACCAGGGACAAGTGTGCTGCGCCGGCTCGCGCCTGCTGGTGCAGGAATCGGTCCAGGAGCGCTTCCTGAACAAGGTACGCGCCCGCATGGAAAACCTGCGCCTCGGCTCGCCCCTGGACAAATCGATGGACGTGGGCGCGCTGGTCGACCCCGTGCAGCGCCAGCGCATCGCCGCGCTCGTCGATTCGGCCCGCGCCGAAGGCTGCGACGTGTGGCAGCCCGCGTGCGAACTGCCGGCTGACGGCTCGTGGTTCCCGCCGACCCTGATCACGGGCGCGTCGACATCGGCTGCCGTGGCGCAGGCTGAAATCTTCGGCCCCGTGCTGGTGGCCATGAGCTTCCGTACGCCGCCCGAAGCGGTGCAGCTGGCGAACAACACGGTGTACGGCCTGGCCGCCAGCGTGTGGACTGAGTCGATCAGCCTGGCCCTCGATATCGCGCCCGCCATCAAGGCCGGCGTGGTGTGGATCAACAGCGCCAACCAGTTCGATGCGGCCTGCGGCTTCGGCGGCTACCGCGAATCGGGCTTCGGCCGTGAAGGCGGCCGCGAAGGCATGCTGGAATACATGACGGCCCTGGCCGAAGATGCACGTCCGGCCTTGCCGGTGGTGGAAGCGAAAGCCAAGGCCAACGTGAAACCGGCGGCAGCGGACCCCTTCGCCATCGACCGCACGGCCAAGATGTACATCGGCGGCAAGCAGGCGCGCCCTGACAGCGCCTACAGCGCGCCCGTGTTCGGCGCGAATGGCGCCTTGCTGGCCGAAGTGGGCGTGGGCAGCCGCAAGGACATCCGCAACGCCGTCGAAGCGGCCCATAAAGCGTCCGGCTGGACCAGCGCCACGGCGCACAACCGCGCACAAGTGCTGTACTACATCGCCGAAAACCTGGCTGCGCGCGCCGACGAATTCGCCGCCCGCATCGCCGCCATGACGGGCAGTAAAAATCCGGAGAAGGAAGTGCAGGCTTCGATCGAGCGCCTGTTCTATTACGCCGCCTGGGCCGATAAGTACGACGGCCTGGCGCACCAGCCGCCGACCAAGGGCATCACCGTGGCGCTCAATGAAGCGGTCGGCGTAATCGGCATCGTCTGCCCGAATGAAGCGCCTTTGCTCGGCTTCATCTCGCTGGTGGCGCCGGCCATCGCGCTGGGCAACCGCGTGGTGGTGGTGCCGTCGGAAGCGCATCCGCTGTCCGCGCTGGACCTGTACCAGGTGTTCGACACGTCCGACCTGCCGGGCGGCGTCGTCAACATCATCAGCGGCAACGCCGATGAACTGGCGCGCACCCTGGCCACGCACGCCGACATCGACGCCGTCTGGCGCCATGACGGCTCCGCCGACGGTTGCGCGGAAGTCGAGCGCCTGTCGGCCGGCACGCTGAAGCGCACCTGGGTCGGCGGCGCCAAGGGCCGCGACTGGTACAGTGCCGCCCAAAGCGGCGGCCGTGCCGTGCTGGCGCATGCGTCGCAAGTGAAAAACGTGTGGATTCCTTACGGCGTTTAACTGACTGATCATTGGTATCGCAAAGCTGGGGTCAGACCCGTCGGGGGGGATACGCCAATGGCCGTATCCCGATCCCGCAGGGACTGACCCCAAACCTATTTTTATTGGAGTTATTCCATGTTTTTGACCCAGGAAATCATCCGCAAGAAGCGCGACAAGGGCGTCTTGAGCGCCGAGGAAATCCAGTTTTTCGTACGCGGCATCACTGACGGCAGCGTCAGCGAAGGGCAGATCGCAGCACTGGGCATGGCCGTCTATTTCAACGACATGAACATGGACGAGCGCGTGGCGTTCACCCTGGCCATGCGCGATTCCGGCCAGGTGCTGGACTGGCGTTCGCTGAACCTGCCGGGCCCCATCGTCGACAAGCATTCGACGGGCGGCGTGGGCGACGTCGTGTCCCTGCTGCTGGGCCCCATGGTCGCCGCGTGCGGCGGTTACGTGCCGATGATCTCGGGCCGCGGCCTGGGCCACACGGGCGGCACCCTCGACAAGTTCGACGCCATTCCAGGCTATTGCACGGTGCCGGACAATGCACTGTTCCGCAAGGTGGTGCAGGAGATCGGCGTGGCCATCATCGGCCAGACGGCGCAGCTGGCGCCGGCCGACAAGCGCTTCTACAGCATCCGCGACGTCACCGCCACGGTGGAATCGGTAGCGATGATCACCGGCTCCATCCTGTCGAAGAAACTGTCGGCCGGGCTGGACGCGCTGGTGATGGACGTGAAAGTGGGCACGGGCGCCTTCATGCCGAGCTACGACAAGTCGGTGGAACTGGCCGAGAGCATCGTCGCCGTGGGCAATGGCGCGGGCATGCAGACGTCGGCGATTCTGACGGACATGAACGAGTCGCTGGCGCCGTACGCCGGCAATGCGCTGGAAGTGCGCGGCGCCATGGATTACCTGACGGGCCGTTCGCGTCCCGCTCGCCTGCACGAAGTCACCCTGGCGCTGTGCGCCGAGATGCTGGTGCTGGGCGGCCTGGCCGCCACCGAAGAGGAAGCGCGCGTGAAATTGATCGCGGCCCTCGATTCGGGCGAAGCGGCAGAGCGCTTTGCGCGCATGGTGTCGGCCCTGGGCGGCCCGGCCGATCTGGTCGAGCATCCTGATAAACACCTGGAGCAGGCGCCGTTCGTCGTGCCGGCGCCAGCGCCGTCGGCCGGCTTTGCCAACGTGCGCGATTGCCGCGCCATCGGCCTGGCAGTCGTGGCATTGGGCGGTGGCCGCCGCCGTCCGAGCGACAGCATCGATTTTGCCGTCGGCCTGACGGACCTCGTGGGCCTGGGCGAGCAAGTGGCTGTCGGCCAGCCGCTGGCCATGGTGCACGCGCGCACGGAAGCGGCGGCGCAGCAAGCCGTCAGGGAAATCCAGCAAGCGTATGACATCAGCACGGTGGCGCTGGCGGGCAATCCGGTGATTTATCGTACCATTCGACCGTAGTTGAAAACTGGGGGCAGACCCCCGTTTGCGATGGCGCTGAGCTATGTGTCAGCGGTGTTGAGGGTCTGACCCCGGCCTTAATGATTTCAAAGGTATAACAGAAAAAATGAACAACCAAGAACTGATCGCCGAAGCCAACGCCGGCCGTGAACTGGCCTACGCGCCATACTCGCGTTTCAAGGTGGGCGCGGCGCTGCTGTGCAAGGATGGTCGCGTCTTCCGCGGCTGCAACGTGGAAAACGCCGCCTATGGGCTGTGCAACTGCGCCGAGCGCACGGCGTTTTTCAGCGCCATCGCGCATGGCTGCAAACCGGGCGACTTCGCCAGGCTGGCCGTCACGGGCGACACGGCTGAACCGATTTCCCCATGCGGCGCCTGCCGCCAGGTGATCTTCGAGATGGGCGGCGCCGACCTGCCCGTGATCCTGACGAACCTGAAAAACGATGTCATGGAAGTGACGGCGGGCTGGCTGCTGCCGCACGGCTTCGGCAATTCCGACCTGGACATGAAGTAACAGGATCCGCTTGAACAAGACGATCGACATCCAGGCCGCCGTGGCGATAGCCGCGGCCGAAGCCATGGCGGCGAAGACGCAGGGTACCTTTGGCGTGGGCGGCGTGCTGCTCGACGGCGCCGGCAACGTGCTGCAATCGATGCATAACAACGTCGTGCGCCAGGGGCTGGTGTTCGACCCCACGGCGCATGGCGAGCGCCAGCTGGTGGACTGGTATTTCGCCGAGCTGGCCAAGGGCGCGCTCTTGCCGCCGCCGGGCGAACTGACCATCGTTACTTCGCTCGACCCCTGCTGCATGTGCACGGGGGCGATTCTGGCGGCAGGCTTCAACGTGGTGGTGGCCGCGCCCGACGTCAAGGCGGGCATCAATTACGATGGCAGCGCCACGTTTGCGGCCTTGCCGGCGCCGCTGCAGGCGCAGGCCGGCCGCAGTTTTTGCTATCCGGCCGTGCGCGGCGCCACCGAGTATGCGCGCCTGCCGTCCGGCGCCGCGCCCAAATCTTTTTTCATCGGCAAGAGCATCCACGAGGCGACGCAGGCACTGTGCTCGCTCGTGTTCGAAGCGACATCGGCGCAGGTGATGCAGCTGCTGAACGCCGGCGACGACGTGCCCCTGCGCGATCCGGCCGCCTTGCCGCCCGAGCATGCGGTGGTGCGCGCCTTGCGCCGCCGCTATCCCGACGCCCTGACTTACCGCTGCGACCCGCACGCGCCCGACGCGGGCCTGGCGCCATTCCTGCAGGCGGCCATGGAGCAGGACGCGCGTGATGGCGGCCAGGGCGATGCGGCCGCCTTGCTCGATTCCTTCGGCAACCTGCTGCTATGTATGCCGGGTCAGTTGAGCCAGTCGGCCATACGCACGCCGTTCATGGAATGCACGCGCCAGTACGCGCAGCTGCGTTTTGAATTGATGGCGAATGCGGCGCCGGCGCTGCAGGAGGAAATCAAAAGCTACCTGGGCCACCCCAAGCACGGCACCTTCGTGCTGGCCATCGGCCCGGACGACAGCGCCGCCAGTTTCATGACCCTGGGCGCCTACGGCTCCACCATGGAAGGGGCACTGCCGGAGAATAATCCCGCGCAATTCCAGTACGTGCGCCCGGCGATGGCGCAAGACGCGCTGCTGGCGCTGTGCGAGTCGATGCCGCCGCTGTACCGCAAGTTGATACGCATCCGGCCGCGCCAGGTGGCGGACCAGGCCCTGGTCCAGGCGCTAGGTTAGTCTAGGCGTCATCGTCGGGCAGGTTCTTCAGCAGGAAGTCGCGCACGTTTTCGCCTGCCACGCGGCGGATCTGCGCTTCCGACAGCCCAGCATCCAGCAGCGCCTGCGTCAAGCGCGGCAAGCCCGCCGCGTCGATGGCCGTGGTGACGGCGCCGTCGAAGTCCGAGCCATAGGCCACGTGTTCGGCGCCGATCAGTTTGACCGTGTACTTGATGGCGCGCGCGATGGAGGCCACGTCCTTGCCGCAGACGGCCGTATTCCAGAAGCCGATGCCCACCAGGCCGCCCTGGGCGGCGATGCGTTTCAGCTGGGCGTCGCTCAGGTTGCGCCCGTTGGCGCAGGTGCCGCGCACGCCCGTGTGCGATACCATCACGGGGCGTTTCGCCAACGTCAGTACGTCGTCGATGGTGGCCGGCGAGGCGTGCGCCAGGTCGACGATCATCTTGCGCTGCTCCATGGCGCGCAGCCATTGCCGGCCCAGCGGCGTCAGGCCGCCTTTTTTCAAGCCGTGCTGGGAGCCGGACAGTTCCGTGTCGAAGAAATGCGTGGGTGCGGCCATGCGGTAGCCGGACCGGTACAGGGTGTCGAGATTGTCCAGCTTGCCTTCGAGCGCATGCGCGCCTTCCAGTGTCAGCCAGCCGGCCAGCAGGGCGGGATCCTTTTCGCGCGCGGCGATGAAGCTGCGCAACTGGGCGCGGCTGCCGATGACGCGCACCTTGCCATGGCTCTTGGCCGCTTGCTGGCGCAGCTCGTCGGCCTGCCAGGTGGCGCGCGCCAGCAGGCTGTTCCACGTGGCGGGCGGCAAGCCTTGCGCCACCACCAGGGCCGTGATGTTGTCCGTGTCGCTGCCATTGCGCTCGATATTCATCTTGCGCGGCGTCTTGGTGACGACGGAAAAGGCTTGCAGCGCCACGTTGGCCCGCTGCAGGCGGGGAAAGTCGACGTGGCCGCGCTGGCTGTCGCGGTTCAGGTCGCGTTGCCATAGCAGGCTGTCGGCGTGCAGGTCGGCGATCCACAGGCTCTGGTGCAGGGCCACAGTGGCTGCCGACGGCGCCTTGCCGGACGGGGGATGAATGCGGTTGAGATGTTCGTCGACGAGGACGGGAGCGGACAGGAAACCGCCGATCAGCGCAAGGCTGGCGGCGGTGAGGGTAGCGACAATCATTGTTCTCCGTTTTACCATGGATCGTAGGTGCCCAGGCTCCAGATGTGGCCTTCCGGGTCGCGGCAGGTAAAGCCCCGTCCGCCGTAATCTTCATCCTTGATGTCGAGCACGATCTCGGCTCCGGCTTCGCGCGCGCTGCGGTAGACGGCATCGGCGTCGCTGACGACCAGGTAGCAGTTTTGCGTGTTGGCGCCGCCGACGTCGCTTGGCAGTTTCATCAGGCGGCCGTAGTCGCTGTCGAGGGCGGGCGCCACCATGACCATGCCGTTGCCAAAGCTCAGTTGCGCATGGGCGACACCGCCTTCGCCATCGGGCACGATCAATTGCTTTTCAAAACCGAGCGCCTTGCACAGCCATTCGATGGCGGCGGGCGCGTCGCGGTAGCGCAGGCAGGGAATAGTCGTAGCTGCTGTAGCTTTTGCTGTCGTGGTCATCAGAAAACTCCTATGGCTGAGGGGGAGTAGCTTCGATCATGGATACTGCGTAGCGTTCCGTATCAAATCCCTCCATTTGGATGGTTTTGATGCCCGTCAGTGCCGCGCCCATCCATAGTGCCATAGAACCATCATTGCACTCTTGCCACGCCGCAAATTTTTATTGCGGCGAATGCTGCGAACCCGACGCTTTCTGATCTGCGCCGGCATCGTCGTTGTTGCTTGCCCATCTCAGCAGCATGACGAGGGCAAACAGCATGATGGCTAGCGGCAAGATGGTGATCAGGAACGCCAGGCCCAGGCAGCAGACCAGCAGCATGGGCCACGACATGGCGCGCAAGGCAGCCATCCCCTGGCGCGCGTAAGCGCACAGTTCGTTCCAGAAAGCGCTGAAGGAAGTGCTGCCCGGTGCCGAATTGATGTCTTTCATGCCGTTCTCCTGTCGTGTGGGTGCCGCTGCCGTATGCATGCTGGCAATGAAACCACTATAGGCAAATCCTTGCTGCCGGGTATGGCGTATGCGACGAATGGCAGGAATGGCGGACCGAACGGCGACAGGCAACGACAAACGGTTACTCGAATACCTTCAGTTTCAGCTGGAAACTGAGCGCGCCATACAGGCGGTCCTTGTAGGAGGGTACGATGGCGATATTCACGCCCACGCGCTGGTATTCATAGCTGATGGTGGGGACCAGGGCCGGGAACCAGCCGCCATCGCGCATCTTCGGATAGCCGCTGAAGCCGCCAACGACGGCGCCGATGCGCAGCGGGCCCACCTTGATCGGCTGGTAGTACACGCCCAGGTAATTCGAGTAGGCGCGGTCGCTATTGTAGAAGCGGCCGGCCGTGACCGACGCGACCGTGGAGAAGCGGTATTCGGCGCCCAGGCCCGGATTGCTGTCGTTCAGGTTCTTGTCGCGCTGAAAGTGATACGAATAAAAGCCCGCGTTGAGCCAGGTTTCGCTGAGCGGCTGGTTGTCGATCATGTTAAACACATCGGCGTGCGCGCCGCAGGCATATGCCAGCATCAGTGCGCCTAGGGACAATCGTTTCATGCGTGCTTCATCCTTATGATTTCATACTTTGTGGGCTCGCCTGGTCTGGCGCTGCCGCGATCGTATCACCAAGTTGGCTGCGCTTCTAAGCAATATTGAAAGTGCAGAACAGACGGCTGTTTGCCCGTCTGTTTTCAGCGTCAGCCGGATGGCTGGGGCGTTCTCCGGGCAGCGCCAGGAGAATGATTCCCGTCGAGCAACTATGTTTTCATTATTGTTACAAAAGTTGTTGGTTTGCGACATATTAAAGCGAATGGATATGATATTCTGACGTCAAGTTAATTTTCTTTTTGGAAATAAAATGTCAATCATGCCTAAATCATCATTCGTTCTCGTTCTGTCGACCGTGTTTGCCGCCGGCGCCGCGCAAGCCGGTGTTGTCGATTTGGGCATCGGTGGCGCCAATTTGTATTCCCTCAGTAACTTCAGCGCGTCCGGCAGCGATGTCGAAGGCGGCGTGCTGGTCGCCGGTAACTTGACGGCATCGAACTATTCGGTCAATGACAAGAACAAGGATGCCTACGTCACGCATGGCAACACCGGCTATGCGCTGGTGGTTGGCGGCAATCTGAACTACAGCTCCGGCTCGATCAAGAACGGCAATTACTATGTGGGCGGCAGCACGACGACGAGCAGCGTGGGCCTGAACACGGCTAGCAAGACCACGGTGTCGCCCGTGTCGTTCGCCACGACGTCGGCGCAGCTGAAAAACACCTCGACCTCGCTGGCCAACGTGGCCGCGACGGGCAGCAGCTCGGTGGCCTATGGCGGCATGACCCTGAAGGGCGGCACGGGCAATGTGCAAGTGTTCGACCTGACTTCCGCGGCGCTGGGCTCGGTGAACAACTTCAAGTTCAGCAATCTGCACACGAACGATACCCTGATCCTCAATATCAGCGGCACGAATGTGAACCTGTCCGGCGGCTACGGCGATTTCAGCAAATACAATGTGCTGTACAACTTCTATGAAGCGCAAACCATCACCTTGAACGGCGTGGGCCTGTACGGCAGCGTCCTGGCGCCGCTGGCGACCCTGGCCGGCGGCAATGGCCAGATCAACGGCAGCGTGGTGGTGGGGAACTGGGCCTCGAACATCCAGGTCAATGCGAACCATTATTTCAACGCCACCAACGTGTCCGGTTATGTGTCGGCCGTGCCGGAACCGGAAACCTATGCGATGCTGCTGGCAGGCCTGGGCATGATCGGCTTCATGGCGCGCCGCCGCAAGAACAGGACGGCTGCGTAAGCGTTCGCGCCGTTCAGAAAACCGCCTGTCGAGGCGGTTTTTTTTCGCCTGCTGGCGGCATGGCCACCGCCGCCAGTACCATGTGCGCGATCAGGGCTTCCGCATCCTCGTAATCCTTGCGCGTGAGCTGCTTGCGTTCCAGCACCAGGGCCATCTGCGCCGAAAAATCCGCATACGATTGGGTCATGGCCCAGATGGCGAACATCAGGTGCGTGGCGTTGACGGGCGCGATCCGGCCGGCCGCGATCCACGCTTCGAAGACTGCGATATCCTTGCGCAGCAGGGGCACGACCCGGTCGCGTATCTGCGTGCCGTACAGGGGCGCGCCATTGATTACTTCCAGCGCATACACGCGCGAGGCCCACGGCTGTTCGCGCGAAAAACGCAGCTTGGCCCCGATGTACGCGCGCAGCACGTCGCGCGGCTCGTCGTCTTCATTGGCCAGCATGTCCATGCGCGCCAGCCAGTCGTCGAGCACGTCGTCGAGCACGCGCTGGTACAGCAGCTGCTTGGACGGGAAGTAATACATCAGGTTTTGCTTCGACAGGCCGGCTCGCTCGGCGATGGTGGCGATCGAGGCGCCCTCATAGCCGCATTCCGCGAACGCGCGCACGGCTTGCTCCAGAATGTCCGCTTCCAGGCGGTCGCGGTTTTGCAAACGCCGGCCGCCGGCATTTTTCACGGAAAGGGCAGGGGATTTGTCGCTGGCCATGACGGGTTCTTTAGCGTGGGCGGATCGATTGCAGGAATGCCTGCAGCACGGGGGTATCGGTGTAAGCCACGTTGAAGCGGAACCACACCGTCTCGGGCGCGCGCAGCATGAAAAATTCGTTCGGCGACAGCAGGATGCCCGCCTTCAAGGCCATGTCGGCGATGACCTTGCCGTTCCATTCCGGCGTTTGCACGTCGGGCCAGCCGGCGCTGACGAACATGCCGCCGCGGGGCCGCGCCACGGGCGCCATGCCCGCCTGCGCCAGGCAGTCGATGCTGCGCTCGCGGGCCGCATCGAGCTGCGCCACGAGCCGTTCGACCATGCGCTTGTAGGGCCGCGCGGAGATGGCGTGGTAGACGGCGCGCTCGTTGATTTCCGACGTCGTCAGTCCCGCCAGCATTTTGACGCGCACCAGTTCGGCCACCAGCGGCGGCGAGGCGCAAATCGATCCCACGCGCAGCACGGGCGAGAGGGTCTTGGAAAAACTGCCCACGCGGATCACGCGGCGCAAGCCGTCCATGGCCGCCAGCGACGCTTCGCCGCGCGCCGCCAGTTCGCGGTAGATATCGTCTTCCACCAGCCAGAAATCGAATTGCTCCGCCAAGGCCAGCAGGCGGTGCGCCTGCGCCTGGGTGAGCGAGGTACCGAGCGGATTTTGCAGCACCGTGTTGACGAACATCAGTTTCGGCTGCGTGCGCGCGGCTTCAACGGCCAGCGCATCGAGATCGAGGCCCGCTTCGCCGCGGTGGACGCCCACGGGGATGCAGCCATGGTGGCGTATCAGCGACTGCAGATTGCTGTAGCCGGGGTCTTCCACCAGCACCGTGTCGCCCGGCTTGGTCAGGCTGCGCAGGATCAAGTCAAAAGCATGCGTGGCGCCGTGCGTCAGCAGGACCTGGTCCTGCTCCACCTGGAACAGCTCTTCCGACAGGCTGCTTGCCAGGTGCTGGCGCAGCGAGGGAAAGCCGAGAGGGTGGCCATAGCCGCGCAGGCGGCTGGCGGGAATGCGCATGGCCTGACGCACGGCGTCGAGCACGGTCGCTTCGCCATACATCTCGGGCGGCAGCCAGCCGGCCCCCACAGGCAGGGCGTCGGACACGCCCGAATACAGGTCTGGCGTGAGGGCGTCGATGGCCGTGGGGCTGGCGTGCACAGCCAATTGCGGCGAGGCGGCGATATCGTGGCGCGCGACGAAATAGCCGGAGCCGCGCCGCGACGACAGCAAACCGAGGTTGACCAGGCGGTCGTACGATTCGACGACGGTAAAGGTCGACACGCCATTGCAGCGGGCGAACTGGCGCACGGACGGCATGCGCGTGCCGATGCGCAGGGCACGGCTGCCCACCATGACGCTGATGGCGATGACGATCTGCTCGACGAGGCCGCCCTTCTTCTGGCGGTCGATGTCGAGCACGGGCCAGCCGCTGGCTTGCTCGGGAGCATCGTCTGTGCTGTCGCTGTGCTTCACGGTGGCTCCTTATGCTGCCTTGCACAAAAAAACTGTAGTGGTTTTTCGACCTGTACGGTTGGGATACTTTGCCGTTTGTGTATCTGTGCCATTGGGGATGGCCTGTCTATTATTACATCAGCTTTTTGCCAACTGGTAAATTATTTTACGCTTCGTCAAAAACGATCCTGGCCCCGCGCCAGCCCATCCCAAGGAGAAGGTCATGAACGAAACAAGGCCGGAATCGATGTCGGCATTCTGGATGCCGTTTACGAATAACCGTGATTTCAAGGTCAACCCGCGCCTGCTGGTATCGGCCGAAGGCATGTACTACAAGGACGTCGATGGCAACGCCATCCTCGATGGCACGGCGGGCCTGTGGTGCGTGCCGTGCGGCCATGCGCAGCCGAAAATCGTCGGCGCCATCCGCGAGATGGTGGGCCAGCTCGACTTCGCCCCCACCTTCCAGATGGGCCATCCGGCCGCCTTCGACCTGGCAGAAAAACTGATGGACTACACAGGCCACAAGTTCGGCCACGTGTTTTATACGAACTCCGGCTCCGAAGCCGTCGACACGGCGTTGAAGATCGCGCTGGCCTATCACCGGGCGCGCGGCGAAGGTGCACGCACGCGCCTGATCGGCCGCGAACGCGGTTACCACGGCGTGGGCTTCGGCGGCATTTCCGTGGGCGGCATCGGCGGCAACCGCAAGACCTTCGGCCCCCTGCTGCCGGGCGTGGACCACTTGCCGCACACGCACAACCTGGACCAGAACGCCTACACGGTGGGCGAGCCCGAATATGGCACCCACCTGGCCGACGAGCTCGAGCGCATCGTCGCCCTGCACGACGCCTCGACGATCGCCGCCGTCATCGTCGAACCGGTGGCCGGTTCCACGGGCGTGCTGATCCCGCCGAAAGGCTATCTGAAACGCTTGCGCGAACTGTGCACCAAGCACGGCATCCTGTTGATTTTCGATGAAGTGATCACGGGTTTCGGCCGCATGACGACGCCGTTCGCCGCCGATTATTTCGACGTCGAGCCGGACCTGATGACGACGGCGAAGGGCCTGACCAACGGCATGGTGCCGATGGGGGCCGTGTTCAGCAAAAAATACATCCACGACGCCTTCATGGATGCGCCGCCGGGCATCGAACTGTTCCACGGGTATACGTATTCCGGTCACCCGCTGGCCTGCGCCGCCTCGCTGGCGACCTTGCAGGTGTTCGAGGAGCAGGACATCCTGGGCCACGCGAAAGCGATGCAAGCGTATTGGAGCGACGCCGTGCATTCCTTGAAAGGCTTGCCGCACGTGATCGACCTGCGCAGCATCGGCCTGATCGCCGGCATCGAGCTCGATCCCATCGCCGGCAAGCCCGGTGCGCGCGCCTTCAACGCCTTCAAGCAAGCCTTCGCCGACGGCGTGCTGATACGCACGACGGGCGACATCATCGCGCTGTCGCCACCGCTGGTGCTGGAAAAACAGCATGTCGACGAGCTGTTCGGCAAGCTGGCCACGGTGCTGAAGAACCTTGATTAAGCCCCGGGGTCAGACCCGCCGGGTCTGACCCCAGAATTTGCCCTTGGGGTAAAGAGAGGAAATAACGTGAACCAAATTAACACACAGCTCGACACCATCACCCACTACATCAACGGCGCCAAGGTCGACACCCAAAGCGGCCGCTACGGCGACGTCTACAACCCCGCCCTGGGCGTACCCGTCGCCCGTGTCGCGCTGGGCACCGTGGAAGACGTGGACGCGGCCGTGCAGGCGGCGGCCGCCGCCTTTCCCTCGTGGTCGGCCACGCCGCCGCTGACGCGCGCCAGGGTCCTGTTCCGCTATCTGCAGCTGTGCCAGCAGCACACGGATGAATTTGCCGCCATGCTCACGCGCGAGCATGGCAAGACCTTTGCCGATGCGCAGGGTGAAGTGGCGCGCGGCATCGAGATGGTGGAATTTGCCGTCGGCATACCGCAATTGCTGAAGGGCGAATTCACGGACCAGATTTCGCGCGGCATCGACGCCTGGTCCATGCGCCAGGCGCTCGGCGTAGTGGCCGGCATCACGCCATTCAATTTTCCCGTGATGGTGCCGATGTGGATGTTCCCGGTGGCGATTGCCTGCGGCAATACCTTCGTCTTGAAACCGTCCGAGCGCGATCCGTCCGCGTCGCTGCTGCACGCGAAATTGCTCAAGGATGCGGGTTTACCCGACGGCGTCTTCAACGTAGTACAGGGAGATAAAGTGACCGTTGACGCCTTGCTCGACCACCCCGTGGTGCAGGCGATCAGCTTTGTCGGCTCCACGCCGATCGCGGAATACATCTATGCGCGCGGCAGCGCCAGCGGCAAGCGTGTGCAAGCCTTGGGCGGCGCGAAAAACCACATGGTGGTGATGCCCGACGCGGACATGGAGATGACGGTCGACGCGCTGATCGGCGCGGCTTACGGATCTGCGGGCGAGCGCTGCATGGCCATCTCCGTCGTCGTGGCCGTGGGCGACGCGGGCGACAAGTTGATCGATGCACTGGCAACGCGCACGGCCGCACTGAAAGTGCGCGACGGTATGGAAGATGGTGCGGAAATGGGACCGGTCGTGTCGCTGGCGGCCAAGCAGCGCATCGAAAAACTGATCGCCTCCGGCGTGGAGCAGGGCGCGACTTTGGTGGTCGATGGCCGCAACCACGTGGTGCCGGGCCGCGAGAACGGTTTCTTTGTCGGAGGCACCTTGTTCGACCATGTGACGCGCGACATGAGCATCTACAAGGAAGAAATTTTCGGCCCCGTGCTATGCGTGCTGCGGTGTCCTGACGTGGTGCAGGCGGTGGAGCTGATCAACGCCAACGAGTATGGCAACGGCGTGGCCATCTACACGCGCGACGGCGGCGTGGCGCGCGAATTCGTGCGCCAGATCCAGGTCGGCATGGTGGGCGTCAACATCCCCTTGCCCGTGCCGATGGCCTTCAACAGTTTCGGTGGCTGGAAGCGCAGCATGTTCGGCGACCACCACGCGTATGGCCCCGAAGGCGTGCGTTTCTACACGCGCCACAAGGCCGTGATGCAGCGCTGGCCGAACACGGCAAGCGCTGGTGTGGAATTTGCTTTTCCCCAGATGAAGTAAGGGTTTCAGACGACAAATTGGCCGCACATAAAAAGAGGAATACGCGATGATCGAGTCCTTGAGTTATTTACCGCATCCCGCCCTGCCCAACGAGGAATTGGCTGGCCATTTCACGGACCTGGCGCCGCCCCTGACGGCGCGCCAGGCCGCCATCGAAAGCGCCCGCTGCCTGTACTGCTACGACGCGCCGTGCAGCCGCATCTGTCCGTCGGAAATCGACGTGGCCAGCTTCATCCGCAATATCCACGACAAGAACATCAACGGCGCCGCCGCCGGCATCCTGAAACAGAACATCCTGGGCGGCAGCTGCGCGCGCGTCTGCCCGACGGAAATCCTGTGCGAAGACGTCTGCGTGCGCAACCACGACGCCGAAGGCCAGCCCGTCAGGATCGGTCTCTTGCAGCGCTATGCCGTCGACCATATGCACTTTGCGAGTCACCCGTTCAAACGGGCGGCAAGCACGGGCAAGACCATCGCCATCGTCGGCGCGGGACCAGCCGGCCTGTCGTGCGCGCACCGCCTGGCCATGCTGGGCCACGACGTGGTGATCTTTGAAAAAGAGGGCAAGGCGGGCGGCCTGAATGAATACGGCATCGCCAAGTACAAGCTGACGGACGATTTCGCGCAGAAGGAGGTTGAATTTTTGCTGGGCATCGGCGGCATCGCCATCCGATGTCGCCAGGCGCTGGGCGAAAACGTGCAGCTGCGCGACCTGCACGCGCAGTACGACGCCGTCTTCCTCGGCCTGGGCCTGGGCGCCAGCCGCAAACTGGGCTTGACGGGCGAGGACGCACCGGGCTTGCTGGCCGCCGTCGATTACATCGCCGCGCTGCGCCAGGCGGACGACCTGGCCGCACTGCCCTTGCCGAAACGCGCCATCGTCATTGGCGCCGGCAATACGGCCATCGACATGGCCGTGCAGATTCAAAGGCTGGGCGCCGAGGAAGTCACTTTGATCTACCGGCGCGGTTTCGACGCCATGACGGCCACCCATCATGAACAGGAGATCGCCAAGGCGAACCAGGTGCGCATGTTGACGTGGGCCCAGCCGCTGCAGGTGCTGCTCGATAGCGGGGGCAAGGTGGCCGGCATGCGCTTCGAAAAAACCGCCATGCGGGGCACGCGCCTGGCTGGCACGGGTGAAACGTTCGACGTGGCAGCCGACGCCATCTTCAAGGCTATCGGCCAGAGCCTCGATACGCAGGTGCTGGTTGACCCGATGGCATCCCTGTTGCAGCGCGAAGGCGACAAGATCGCCGTCGATGCGGGTTTTCGCACGGTGCTGCCGGGGATCTATGCGGGCGGCGACTGCGTGGCGCCGGGGCAGGACCTGACGGTGCAGGCCGTCCAGCATGGCAAGCTGGCCGCACTGGCCATCCATTCCGATTTGTTGAATAAAGTGGAGGCTGCATAATGGCTGATCTCAGCATCGAATTTTGCGGCATCAAGGCGCCGAACCCCTTCTGGCTGGCGTCCGCACCGCCGACCGACAAGGCGTATAACGTGGTGCGCGCCTTCGAGGCGGGGTGGGGCGGCGTCGTGTGGAAAACGCTCGGTGAAGACCCTGCCGCCGTCAACGTCTCGTCGCGCTATTCCGCCTTGTACGGCAAGAACCGCGAAGTGGTCGGTTTCAATAACATCGAGCTGATTACCGACCGCTCTCTGGAGATCAACCTGCGCGAAATCACGCAGGTAAAAAAGGACTGGCCGGACCGCGCCATGATCGTCTCCCTGATGCTGCCTTGCGAAGAGCACTACTGGGCCGACATCCTGCCCAAGGTCGAGGCGACGGGAGCGGACGGCATCGAGCTCAATTTCGGCTGCCCGCACGGCATGCCGGAGCGCGGCATGGGCGCGGCCGTGGGCCAGGTGCCCGAGTACGTGCAGATGGTGACCGCCTGGTGCAAGAAACATAGCCGACTGCCCGTCATCGTCAAGCTCACGCCCAACATCACGGACGTGCGCATGCCGGCGCGCGCGGCCAAGGCGGGCGGCGCGGACGCCGTCTCGCTGATCAACACCATCAATTCCATCACCTCGCTGGACCTGGACCGCATGGTGGCCTTGCCCATCGTGGGCGGCGCCAGCACGCACGGCGGCTATTGCGGGTCTGCCGTCAAACCGATCGCGCTGAACATGGTGGCGGAAATCGCCCGCGATCCGCAGACGCGCGGCTTGCCCATTTCCGGCATCGGCGGCATCGGCAACTGGCGCGACGCGGCAGAATTCCTCGCCCTGGGCGCCGGCTGCGTGCAGGTGTGCACGGCCGCCATGCTGCATGGCTTTCGCATCGTCGACGAGATGAAGGATGGCTTGTCGCGCTGGATGGACGAGAAAGGCTATGCGCGCATCAGCGATTTTTCCGGCAAGGCCGTGGCCAACACGACGGACTGGAAATACCTGGACATGAATTACCAGGTGATCGCGGAGATCAACCAGGATGACTGCATCAAATGCGGCAAGTGCTACGTGGCTTGCGAAGACACCTCGCACCAGTCGATTGCGCAGTTGATCGACGCCGCCGGCACGCGCACATATGAAGTGATCAAGGAGGAATGCGTGGGCTGCAACCTGTGCGAAATCACCTGTCCGGTGCAGGGCTGCATCACGATGGTGCCGCAAGCCACGGGCAAGCCGTACATGAACTGGACGCAGGATCCGCGTAACCCCAGGGCATTGGCGGAGTCGGTATAGGGCACGTTTTTTGCGTACGTATATTTTATAAACAGTTGCCCAACTTTGCAGTAAGCTAGGCCGCAGCCGTTTTTAAAACGCCCAACCTCCCAACCGATGGAGCATACCTGTGAACCACGACTATTCAGGCAACACGCAACTCTGGAATGAAGACCTGGCGCCCACCACGGCGGCGCAGCGCACCTGGCGCTGGTATCACTTTGCCGCGCTGTGGGTGGGCATGGTGATGTGCATTCCCGCCTACACGCTGTCGGCCAGCCTGATCGACAGCGGCATGTCCGGTTACCAGGCCGTGCTCACGGTATTTCTCGCCAACGCCATCGTGCTCCTGCCGATGCTGCTGATCGGCCATGCGGGCACCAAATACGGCATCCCGTATGCCGTGCTGGCGCGAGCCTCGTTCGGCACCATGGGCGCGCGCCTGCCGGCATTGATGCGCGCCATCGTCGCCTGCGGCTGGTACGGCATCCAGACCTGGTTCGGCGGGCAGATGATCTACACGCTGATGGGCGTGCTGATCGGGCATGAGCTGGGCGGCGAAAAGATCGCGGGCCTGGGCATCAACGGCAGCCAGCTGTTGTGCTTCCTGGCCTTCTGGGCCATCCAGTTCTATTACATCCTGCATGGCATGGAATCGATCCGCAAGCTCGAAACCTACACGGCACCTTTGAAAATCCTGATCTGCTTCGTGCTGCTGTACTGGGTGCACAGCAAGGCCGGCGGCGTGGCCAGCCTGCTGGACCAGCCATCGCAATTCATCCCCGGCGGTAAAAAGGCGGGCCAGTTCTGGAGCGTCTTCTGGCCGTCGCTCACCGCCATGGTGGGTTTCTGGGCCACGCTGGCATTGAACATTCCCGACTTTACGCGCTTTGCCAAGACGCAGCGCGACCAGATCGTGGGCCAGTCGGTCGGCTTGCCCGTGCCCATGGGTTTGCTGGCCATGCTGGCCGTGATCGTCACTGCCGGTTCGGTCGTCATGTACGGCAAGGCCATCTGGGACCCCGTCGACCTGGCCAGCCGCATGACGGGTGCCGCTGTGCTGATCGCCCTGATCATCCTCCTGATCGACACGGTCAGTGTCAACCTGGCGGCCAACCTGGTGGGGCCGGCCTATGACTTTTCCTCGCTGGCGCCCAAGCAGATATCGTACAAGATGGGCGGCTACATCACGGCCTTCATCGCCATCGTCATGATGCCGTGGAAGGTGCTCGAGTCGACTCAAGGCTATATCTTCACGTGGCTGATCGGCTACTCGGCCCTGCTGGGCCCCATCGCCGGCATCCTCATCGTCGACTATTACTTTGTGCGCAAGACGCAGCTCGACGTCAGGCAGTTGTACCGCGACGACGGCGTCTACTCGTATGGCAATGGCTGGAACATGGCGGCGCTGATCGCCTTTGTCATCGCCGTGCTGCCGAATATCCCGGGCTTTCTGAATGCGGCCTTTCCCACGGCGTTTCCCGGCGTGGGCGAAGGCTTCAAAACCATCTATACCTACGCCTGGTTCGTGGGCGTGGCCATCGCCGCCGTCGTCTACGGCGTCATGATGAAGGGCAAGGTGGCGGCGCACGTGCAGCAGGCGCCGCAGTCGTAATCACTCAAGGAGAGAAGATGGCTACACTGATACGTGGCGGTAACGTCGTCAACGCCGACCGCGCGTTTCGCGCCGATGTGCTGATCGAGGGCGACGTGATCGCCGCCGTCGGCGAGAACCTGCCCGTGCCGGCTGGCGCCGCCGTGATCGACGCGGGCGGCCTGTACGTGATGCCGGGCGGGATAGATACGCACACGCACATGAACCTCCCTTTCATGGGCACCGTGACGGCCGACGATTTTTTCACGGGCACGGCGGCGGGACTGGCGGGCGGCACCACCACCATTATGGACTTCGTCATCCCCGCGCCGAAGCAGTCGCTGATCGAGGCCTATCACCAGTGGCGCGAGTGGTCGGCCAAGGCGGCTGGCGACTACACCTTCCACGTGGCGATCACCTGGTGGAGCGAACAGGTACATGAAGAGATGGGCACCCTCGTGCGCGAGCATGGCGTGAACAGCTTCAAGCATTTCATGGCCTATAAAAACGCCATCATGGCCGACGATGAAACCTTGGTGAAAAGCTTTACCCGCTCGCTGGAACTGGGTGCGCTGCCCACCGTGCATGCGGAAAACGGCGAGCTGGTTTTCCAGTTGCAGCAAGCCTTGCTGAAGAAGGGGATTACCGGGCCGCAGGCGCACCCGCTGTCGCGCCCTCCCGCCGTGGAGGCGGAGGCGGCCAACCGCGCCATCGCGATCGCCAACGTCTTGAACACCCCCGTGTACATCGTGCACGTCTCGTGCGCGGAGTCGCTCGACGCCATCACGCGCGCGCGCGCCAACGGCCAGCGCGTGTATGGCGAAGCGCTGGCGGGCCACCTGGTGATCGACGACAGCGTCTACCAGAGCGACGATTTCGACTACGTGGCGGGCCACGTCATGAGCCCGCCGTTCCGCGGCAAGCACCATCAATCGGCACTGTGGCACGGCCTGCAAAGCGGCAACCTGCACACGACGGCCACCGACCACTGCACCTTCTGCGCCGAGCAGAAGGCGGCTGGCAAACAGGACTTCACGCGCATCCCGAACGGCTGCGGCGGCGTCGAGGAACGCATGGCCGTGGTGTGGGATGCTGGCGTCAATTCGGGCATGCTCACTCCCTCCGAATTCGTCAAGGTGTCGTCCACCAATGCGGCGCAGATCTTCAATATATATCCACGCAAGGGCGTCATCGCCGCAGGCAGCGATGCCGATATCGTGCTGTGGGATCCGCAAGGCACGCGCACCATTTCCGCCGCCACCCAGTTCGCCAAGGGAGGCTTCAATGTCTTCGAAGGGCGCACCGTGCGCGGCATCCCCAGCACCACGATTGCCGCCGGCAAGGTGGTGTTCCACAAGGGCGAACTGATGGCCGTCGAAGGGGCCGGGCGCTATATCGAGCGTCCCGCGTTTGCCGCCACGACCGCATAAGGAGTTGACGATGGATAGATTGCGTATCAATGGTGAGCGCCTGTGGGCGGCCCTGATGGAACTGGCGCGTATCGGCGCGACAGCGAAGGGCGGCGTCAAGCGCCTGGCCCTGACGGACCTCGACAAGGAAGGCCGCGACCTGGTGGTAGGCTGGGGCCGCGAGGCGGGCATGAGCATCACGATCGATCAGATCGGCAATGTCTTCATGCGCCGCGACGGCATGGACAATACCTTGCCGCCCGTGATGACGGGCAGCCATATCGACACGCAACCCACGGGCGGCAAGTTCGATGGCAATTACGGCGTGCTGGCGGGCCTGGAAGTGGTGCGCACCCTGAACGATCTGAAGATCAAGACGCGATCGCCTATCGAAGTGGCCTTCTGGACCAACGAGGAAGGCTCGCGCTTCGTGCCCGTGATGATGGGCTCGGGCGTATTTTGCGGCGCCTTCTCGCTGGAAACCGCGTATGCGGCCAAGGATACGGAAGGCAAGACCGTGGGTGAGGAGCTGGCGCGCATCGGATATAAAGGTGAGCAGGTGCCGGGCGACCATCCGATCGGTGCCTATTTTGAAACGCATATCGAACAGGGCCCCGTGCTGGAAGACGCGGACAAGGTTATCGGCGTCGTGCCGGCCGTGATGGGTCTGTCCTGGTATGACTGCGTGGTGACGGGCATGGAAGCGCATGCGGGCCCCACGCCCATGGGCTTGCGCAAGGATGCGCTGCAGGTAGCCACCACCATCATGCAGGAAGTGGTGGCGATTGCCAACCGCTACCCGCCGTACGGGCGCGGCACGGTGGGCATGGTGCAGGTATTCCCGAACAGCCGCAACGTGATCCCTGGCGAAGTCAAATTCAGCATCGACCTGCGCAACGTGAACGACGAACTGCTCAACACCATGCATGGCGAGATCACGGCCTTCATCGACGCCACGCGCGAAAAAACAGGCTTGGGCATTTCACTGGAAAGGGTGTCCTACTATCCGCCATGTCCGTTCCACCCCGACTGCGTGGGCGCCGTGCGCAACGCCACGGCCAAACTCGGCTACTCCGTGATGGACGTGGTGTCCGGTGCCGGCCACGACGCCATCTACGCGGCCCGGCTGGCCCCGGCCGGCATGATCTTCGTGCCGTGCAAGGACGGCATCAGCCACAATGAAATCGAGGACGCCAAGCCCGAGCACCTGGAAGCGGGCTGCAACGTGCTGCTGCACGCGATGCTGGAGCGGGCCGTGGCCGTGTAGCCACGACCGCTATCCCTGCTGCTTGGGCTGGAAGTTGCGCAAAAACGCCAGCAGCGCGCGCGCCGCGATGTCGGCGTCGTCGGCCGTCATGGTTTCCAGCGGGTTGTGGCTGATGCCGCCATTGCCGCAGCGGGTAAACAGCATGGCCACGTCGGTGATGGCGGCCATGGCCATGGCGTCGTGGCCGGCGCCCGACAGCAGCGCATACGGTGCGATGCCGACGGATTCCACGGCCTGCGCCAGCTGTGCCATCAGCCACGGCGCGCACGGCGCCGCGCGCGCCGACAGCAGCAGTTCCAGCTGGTAGTCGATCTGGCGCCGCGCGCAGATGGCGGCGATGCCATCCAGAATATCGTCGACGGCAGCCTGGCGCACGGCATCAACGGCCGCGCGGATATCGAGCGACAGGGTGCAGGCGCCGGCGATCACGTTGACGGAGCCGTTGGGCACCTGCAGCTGGCCCACGGTGCCCACCAGCGCTTCGCCCTGGCTGCAGCGCCGTTCCACCAGCAGGATGATTTCCGCAGCCGCGCTGGCCGCATCCTTGCGCATGGTCATGGGCGTAGTGCCCGCATGGCTGGCCACGCCCCCAAGACTGACCAGGTAGCGCGAGCTGCCTGCGATCGCCGTGACGATGCCCAGCGGCAGGTCGCGCTCGAGCAGCACGGGACCCTGCTCGATGTGCACTTCCACATAGCCGAGCAAGTTGGCCGGGTCGCGCGCGATGGCGCCGATGGCGCTCGCCTCGTGGCCGGCGGCGGCCAGTGCGTCGCGCATGCTCACGCCATCCGCATCCAGCTGCTCCAGCAGCGACACGTCGAACTTGCCCGTCACGGCCGTGCTGCCCAAAAACGTGCTCTTGAAGCGCACGCCTTCCTCTTCGGCGAAACCGACGACCTCGAAATGAAACGGCAGTTTTTCGCCCCGTTCGTGCAGGTGGCGCACGACGGCGATCGGCAGCACGATGCCCAGCCGGCCATCGTACTTGCCGCCGTTGCGCACGGTGTCGTAGTGCGATCCCGTCATCAGGGTCTTCGCGCCCGGTGCGTCGGACAGATAGCGGCCGACGACATTGCCGACGGCGTCGATGTGCACCTGCATGCCCGCGTCCCGCATCCAGTCGGCCAGCTGCGCGGCCGTTTTGCGGTGCGCCGGCGTCAGGTAAGCGCAGGTCAGGTTGTAATCGCTGTCGCTCCAGCCGGCCAGCGTTTCCGCCTGCTGCATGATGGCGGGGCCGAAGTCCAGGCGCACGTCGAGCAGGTCGTTCAGGCGCAGTTCGGCAATGCGCTTGATCTGCCGCAGCGATTCGGCCAGTTCATCGGCGCGCCGGTTTTTCAGGCGCCGCGCAAACGTGGCGATGATGTCCTGGCGCGTCAGGCCCTCGCCCGTCGGACCCTTGACGGCCAGGATGAAGGGAAAGCCGAACTTGGCGTTGTATTCGCTGTTGAGGCGCTGCAGGGTGGCGAATTCGTCGGCGCTGCACAGGTTCAGGCCCGACTTGGCCTGTTCGCGCGTCGATTCCGCCGTCAGCTGCCCGGCGATGGCGGCCTTGCCGGCCAGTTCCGGGTGGGCGCGTATCAGTCCCAGCTGCTCTTCGGGCGAGGCTTGCGCCAGCACGCGCTGCAGCTCCGTCTTGAGGGCCGTCAGGCTGGCAAACGGCCGGGCGGCGGCCGCGCGCTGGGCGATCCAGGGCGAGTGTTCGTAGATGCCATGCAGGTGCGCGATAAAATCGGCCTGGCTGCCGGCGTTCAGGTCTGAAAGGGTGGTCATGGTTTTCCGATCATGCAAGCGGTGATGATAGCGCCCCGTTCCTGACTCCATTATATGCGCGCGTTGATAGCGGCTATCGCTGCACCAGCGCCTTGGCGGCCGCGCTGACCTGGTCGCGCAGCCATTTGTGTTCGGGCGCCTGGTGCACGCGCTGGTGCCACAGCTGGTAAAAGCGCATCGGCGGGAATTTCAAGGGCACGGTGTACGTTTTCAGCGGCAGGGTCTTTTCATAGAAGCGCATGAATTGCCGGCCCGTGGTGAGCACCAGGTCCGTCTGCGTCAGCATGTAGGGGATCAGGCCGAAATACGCCGACTCCACCACCACGTTGCGCTGCAGGTTTTGCCGTTCGAGGAAGGAATCGATCACGCCGTGGTAGCCGGGCATCATCTGCGACGGCGCCACGTGGGGCAGGCTCAGGTAGTCGTCGAGGGTCATCGCGTCGCTGGCCGTGCGCCGCGCATAAGCGTTTTCCGCATGCATGGCGCAGATGATGGGGTCCTCGAACAGCTTCGAGATGTGCAGGTGCGCGGGCGGCTCGTCCCAGTTGGCGATGACCAGGTCCAGGCCACCATCGGACAGCTGGCGGATATGGTCGATGCCCGGCCCCAGGCTGTGCAGCACGACGCGGCTTTTCGGCGAGCCGCGGCGCAGCAGGGCCACCACGTTGGGCAGGAACTGGCTGTCCAGGTAGTCGGGCGCGGCGATATGGAAGGTGCGCGCCTCTTCCTGCGCCACGAACGGCGTCTTCTTGACGAACAGGCTTTCCGTCTGGTCGAGGATGCGCTTGGCCGGATTGAGCAGGCTTTCGCCATGCTGGGTCGGCACCATGCCGCGCGCGCCGCGCACCAGCAGCGGGTCGCCCGTGAGTTCGCGCAGCTTGCGCAGGGAGGCGGAAATCGAAGGCTGCGGCTGATTGAGCTTGAGCGCCACGCGCGAGACATTCTTTTCCACCAGCAGCAGGTAGAGGATGCGGATCAGGTGCAGGTCGAGGTGTTGCGGCAGGCTGGACATGTGGCGGCGGCTCTGTTGTATATCGATTTGAATATGTCAAATATACGATATTTTTCATGTGATGGGCGGTAAATCCGTTTATCTTGTGTAGATTGGCACGAATATTGGTTCAGTCTGACTAGAGGAAATTTATGGAAGTATTTGCCTACCTGATCTCGTACGGCCTTGAGTGGCTGAATCTGATCGTCCGCTGGCTGCACGTCATCACGGGCATCGCCTGGATCGGTGCTTCCTTTTATTTCGTCTGGCTCGACAATTCAATACGTCCGCCCGCGCCCGGCTCCGAGCTGGCGAAGAAGGGCGTGTCGGGAGAATTGTGGGCCGTGCATGGCGGCGGCTTTTATAACCCGCAAAAATACCTGGTGGCGCCCGCCGAACTGCCGAAGGAGCTGCACTGGTTCAAGTGGGAAGCGTATTCCACCTGGCTGTCCGGTTTCGCGCTGCTCACCATCGCGTATTACTTCAATGCTCAGGCCATGATGATCGACAAGGCCGTGGCGGACATCTCCAGCGGCCAGGCCGTCGGCATCGGTATCGCCACCCTGGTCATCGGCTGGACCGTGTACGACCTGCTGTGCCGCTCGAAGCTGGCGCAATATGAACTGTGGTTCGGCGTGACGGTGTTCGCGCTGATCGTCGGCGCCGCCTATGTGCTCACGCATTTGCTCAGCGGGCGCGCCGCCTACATCCACGTGGGCGCCATGATCGGCACCATCATGGTGGCCAATGTGCTGATGCTGATCATTCCCGGCCAGCGCAAGATGGTCGAGGCCATGGCTGCCGGCAAGCTGCCCGATCCCAAACATGGCATGAAGGCCAAGCAGCGCAGCGTGCATAACAATTATTTTACGTTACCCGTGCTGTTCATCATGATCAGCAACCACTACGCGATGACTTACCGCAACGATCACGCGTGGCTGGTGCTGGCGCTGATCATGGCGGCCGGCGTCTTCATCCGCCACTTCTTCAACCTGCGCCACAAGGGCCGCGTCGAGTGGCGTTATCCTGCCCTCGGCGTGGCCCTGCTGGTGGCCGTGGCCGTGGCCATCGCGCCGAAAGCGCCCGTGGCCTTGGCGGCCGCACCGGCGGTGGACCCGGCGGCGCAGTTCAAGAGCGTGCACGCCATCATCGCCCAGCGCTGCGCCACCTGCCATTCGGCCCAGCCCACGCAGCCGGGCTTCGCCACGGCGCCGGCCGGCATGATGCTGGATAATGAGACGCAAATCCGCCAGCACGCGGCGCAAATCTACAAGCAGGCCATCGAGCTGAAGGCCATGCCAATCGGGAACCTGACCAATATGACGGAGGCCGAGCGCAGCGAGCTTGGCGCCTGGCTGCAACAGACCATGCAAGGAACAAAATGACTACGCACGCAGAAAAAATCACGGCCTGGATCGACGAACACTTCGACGAGGAGGTCGCATTTTTACAGAAGGTGGTGCAGCAGCCGACGGATACGCCGCCCGGTAATAACGCGCCCCATGCGGATCTGGTGGCGCAACTGCTGCAGGCGTATGGCTGGAACGCGGAAAAGCACGCTGTGCCGGCGGACCAGGTCGAGGCGTATGGCATGCAGAGCATCACCAACCTGATCGTGCGCCGTCCGTATGCGGCAGGCGGGCCGACGGTGGCCCTGAATGCGCATGGCGACGTGGTGCCGCCCGGCGACAACTGGACGTATCCGCCGTACGGCGGGCAGATCGACGGCGGCTATATCTACGGCCGCGCGACGGCCGTGTCGAAAGGCGATTTCGCCACCTATGTGTTTGCCGCGCGCGCGCTCGAAGCGCTGGGCATTCCGCTCAAAGGCCAGCTGGAACTGCATTTCACGTATGACGAGGAATTCGGCGGCTTGCTGGGGCCGGGCTGGCTGCTGGAACAGCAGCTGACGAAGCCCGATTTCGTCATCGCCGCCGGTTTCAGCTACGGCATCGTCACGGCGCACAACGCCTGCCTGCAGTTGGAAATCACCGTGCACGGCAAGTCGGGCCACGGCTCCATGCCGGAAACGGGCCACGATGCGCTGCAGGCGGCCAACAAGATCCTCAACGCCATTTACGGCCAGCTGCCGGAACTGAAAAAGATCAAATCGAAAGTGGCCGGCATCGACTCGCCCACCATGCTGGTGGGCCGCATTGACGGCGGCACGAATACCAATGTGGTGCCGGGCAAGGTCGTCATGAAGATGGACCGCCGCATGATTCCCGAAGAAGACCCGGTGGCGGTGGAGGCGCAGGTGCGCGCGCTGATCGAGGACGCCGTGCGCGACGAGCCGGGCATCCGTATCGAGATCCGCCGCCTGCTGCTGTCGCACGCGCTGCGGCCCTTGCCCGGTTCCGAACAGCTGGTCGGCAGCCTGCAGAAAAACGCGCAAGCGATTCTGGGCGAGACCATTCCCGCCGTCGGCACGCCGCTGTATGCGGATGCGCGCCTGTATGGCGAGCGGGGCGTTCCTGCCGTGCTGTATGGCGCCGGCCCGCGCACGGTGCCCGAGTCGAACGCGAAGAAGGCCGACGAGCGTCTGGCGCTCGACGATTTGCGCAAGGCTAGCAAGATCGTCGCCTTGACCTTGCTCGACTTCCTGGGCGAGAAATAGACCGGGCGCTTTGGCTTACAATGGGGCGGACACTCAACCTGTGAAGAAGAGCCCCATTGAATACCCGTTTTCTCGAAGCGTTTGTCTGGGCTGCGCGGCTGGGCAGCTTTCGCACGGCGGCCGACAAGCTGCACATCACGCAGGCGGCCATCTCGAACCGCATCGCCTCGCTGGAGCAGGACTTCGGCACGCGTCTGTTCGACCGCGACGCGCGTGAAATCCGCCTGACTTTTGCCGGGCGCAATCTGCTCGTGTACGCCGAGCGCATGCTGGAACTGTGCCGCGACATGTATGCGGCCAATTCCTCGCCTGCGCAGATCACGGGTGAAGTGCGCATCGGCGTCATCGAAACCATTGTGCATACCTGGTTGATCCCGTTCCTGCAGCGCGTGCAGGAGCGCTATCCGGGTATCGAGATTCAGCTGACGTCGGAATCGACGCGCCGCCTGCACGAACAGCTGCAGCAGGGCGAGCTCGATATCGCGCTACAGACGGACATGCTGACGGGCGACCATATCCGCAGCACGGGCAGCGGCGCCATCGCCATGGGCTGGGCCGGCAGGGCCGCCGACTGGCCCGATACGGGCGTGCCGTTCACGGTGGCGCAACTGGCGCAGCATCCGATCATCACCATGAACCGCGGCTCGCAGCCGCATTCAGCATTGAAAGCGCTGTGCCAGGACGAGGGCGTGCAGCTGGGGCGCGTCCATTGCGTCAGCTCGATCTCCGCCATCGTGCGCCTGGTCAAAGCGGGCTTCGGCATCGCCGTGCTGCCGCTGGCGCCCCTGCGCGAGGAAATCGAGCAGGGCCACATCGCCCTGATTCCCTGCACCAGTAGCCTGGCGCCGCAGCGCATCGTCATCAGTTACAGCGAAGACATCACGACGGAAGCGATTCAACTGGTCGCCATGCTGGCGTGCGAGGAGGCGGCCAGGTTCACGCTGGCGCTGGGCGAGGAATATGGTGCCGGGTGATGTCGGCTTACGCTGACGCTAAGCCGGCCTACGATGCCGTGGTCGGGGTGAACCGTGTAGGTCGGATGAGCGCCCAAGCGCGTAATCCGACAACATTGTTGACCTCACCCACAAGAAAAACTTATCAGTCGCGTTCAGAATAACCCGTTTGCCAAGTGATGGCGTGCCACCTATTCTGGGTTGGCATACCACCCATAACGCAGAACGGAACCATCATGACGACGTCCCCCACCTTGCCAGGCATCCTGTTTGTCTGGACCAGCGCCGACCCGGAGCACGAACGCGATTTCAACCGCTGGTACGATCGCGAACACGTGGAAGAGCGCGTGCGCATTCCCGGCTTCGTCAGCGGCACGCGCTACCAGAGCGTGCGCGGTCCGCGCAAATACCTGGGCCTGTACCGCACCGTGTCGCTGGGCGCCTTCCAGACGCCCGACTACTTCAAGGCCTTCGGCCAGCAGACGCCATGGTCGCTGACGAACTTGCAGCGCATGGTCGACCCGATGCGCCGTGTATGTGCCATCGAGGCGGAAACGGGCATGGGCACGGGCGCCTGGCTGGCCGTGCTGCGTCTGGGCGCGCCAGCCATCGGCCAGGACGCGCAAGCCGTGGCCGGCTTGGCCACGCTGGGAACGACGCTGCTGCAGATCGACGGCGTCATTTCCACGCGCTTGCTCACGCCCGACGCCAATCTGTCCGGCCCCCTGCCGGAGGAACGGACGGAGGGCCGCGTGCTCGATCCGATCTTCCTGATCGACGCATCGTCCGAAAGTGCCGCCGTGGCGGCCGCCGATGCCGCCAGCGCGGCGCTGGGACTCGATGCGGAACAGGCTGCCATCCTGCAACTGTCCTGGCAATTGCGCGAGGTGGACCTGCGCGCTGTCTGACACGGCCGCGCGCATCTTGCCGGCACCGATAACACGAGACACGGGCCACGGCGCAGGGCAAAGCATCCTGCGCCGGGCCTGCAATAAAACTGACGAGAGAGGTAGGCTATGACCACATATACGAACGCCGCGCATCCGGCAGCCCAGGCACCGGGCGAGAAGGCCACGACGGCCAAGACGGGCCGCCTGGCCACGGCCAGCATGGTCGGCACGACCCTGGAATGGTATGACTTCACCGTCTACAACACCATGGCCGCGCTGATTTTCAACCACCTGTTCTTCCCTTCCTTCGATCCGCTGACGGGCACCATCCTGGCCTTTTCCACATATGCGGTCGGCTATATTTCGCGCCCCATCGGCGGCGTGATCTTCGGCCATTTGGGCGACAAGCTGGGACGGCGCTGGGTGCTCGTGGTAACCCTGATGCTGATGGGCGTGACGACGGGCCTGATGGGCCTCTTGCCCACGTACGCGACGGCCGGCATCTGGAGTCCCGTCCTGCTGGTGGCGCTGCGCTTCGTGCAGGGCATCGCGCTCGGTGGCGAATGGGCCGGCGCCGTGCTGATCTCCGTCGAACACGGGGCGCCGGACAAGCGGGGCCGCAACGCTTCATGGACGCAGGTGGGACCATCGTTCGGCACCTTGCTGGCGACGGGCTGCATCGGCCTGATCACCTATCTGCTGCCGCATGAAGCGTTCATGGACTGGGGCTGGCGCATGCCGTTCATCGCCAGCCTGCTGCTGGTGGCCTTCGGCATGTGGATACGCAGCGGCATCGAGGAAACCCCGCTGTTCAAGGAACTCGACCAGCAGGATGCCAAGGCGGAAGCGCCGGTCGGCGACGTGCTGCGCGTGTACTGGCGCCGTCTGCTGATCGCCGGCGGCGTGCGCATCGGCTCGGACGTGCTGTATGCGCTCGTGGTGGTGTTCACCTTGACGTATGTGACGACGGTGCTGCATCTGTCGTCGACCCTGGCGCTCACCGCCATCATGATCGGTACGGCCTGCAATGCGCTGTCGGTGCCGCTGTTTGGCGCGCTGTCGGACAAGATCGGCCGCCGTCCCGTGTATGCGCTGGGCGCCGTGCTGGGCCTCGTGTGGGCGTTTGCCTTCTTCACCTTGTTAGACACGGCCAGTCCGGCCGCCATCGTCACGGCCGTCGTCGTGGGCCTGGTGATCCACGCCATCATGTACGGCCCGCAAGCGGCCTTCGTCATCGAGCAGTTCCCCACCAAGGTGCGCTATGCGGGTTCCTCGCTGGCCTATACCCTGGCCGGCGTCATCGGCGGCGGCTTCGCACCGCTCGTCATCGCCAGCCTGTACCGTTCGTACAACAGCACCGTGGCCGTCTCGCTGTACGTGGCGGCGGCCTTGCTGATCACCGGCGCCGCCGTTTTTGCGGCGCGCGAAACGGGCCGCGGCCCATTGGAAGAATAAGGGAAAATCATGACGACATTGCATTTTCAACTGGCCGGCCACGGCCCCGTCACCTTCGACATCGATCACTTGATCATCGCCGGCTGGACGGGCCGCGACATGGCGATGGTGGAACACCATATCGCCGAACTGGAAGCCATCGGCGTGGCGCGCCCGAAAAGCGTGCCCACGTTTTACAGGGTCTCGGCGGCATTGCTATCGAGCGACGCCGCCATCGAAGTGCCGGGCGGCGATTCGTCCGGCGAAGCGGAATTCGTGCTGTTTTCCACGGAATACGGCCTGCTGGTGGGCATCGGCTCCGATCATACGGACCGCAAGGTGGAAAGCTATGGCGTGACGGTATCGAAGCAGATGTGCGGCAAGCCCGTGGGCGACACTCTGTGGCGCTATGCCGACGTAGCCGGCCACTGGGACCAGCTGCAGATGCGCTCCTGGCGCGAGCGTGCCGGCGTGCCGGCCCTGTACCAGGATGGCCCCGTGACGCGCATGCTGTCGCCGGAAGACCTGATTCAGCGCTACACGGGGCAGGCCAGCCTGCCCGTGGGCAGCGCCATGTTCTGCGGCACGCAACCGATCATCGGCGAGATGGGCCATGGCGACGCGTTTGAGCTGGAGCTGTATGATCCAGCCTTGCAGCGCCGCCTGCAGCACCGCTATGCCGTGCAAACCCTGCCCGTGGAAGGATAAGAGAATGACCGAACTGACCAAGACCATCCGCGAACTGGCGGCCGACCTGGCCGCCGGCCGCATCACCAGCGTGGCACTGACCGAGCGGATGCTGGCGCGCGCCGAGGCGCACCGGGCGCAGGGCGGCCATGCCTATGTCAGCCTTGATGGCGAACAGGCCTTGGCCGAGGCCCGTGCCAGCGATGCGGCGCGCGCCGCCGGCATCATTGCCTCGCCGCTGGCCGGCGTGCCCATTTCGATCAAGGACCTGTTCGACGTCAGGGGGCAAACCAGCAGCGCCGCCTCGCTGGCGCTGGCCGATGCACCGCCCGCCGTGGCCGATGCGGGCGCCGTGGCGCGCCTGCGCGCGGCCGGCGCCGTTCTGCTTGGGCGCACCAACATGAGCGAATTCGCGTTTTCCGGCCTGGGCTTGAATCCCCATTACGGCACGCCGCGCAATCCGCTGGACGGCGAAAGAGTGGCGGGCGGCTCCACCTCGGGCGGCGCCGTGACGGTGGCGCTGGACATGGCGGCCGGCGCGCTGGGCACGGACACGGGCGGCTCGATCCGCATTCCCTCCGCCTTTTGCGGCCTGACGGGCTTCAAGCCGACGGCCGCTTCGGTGCCGCTGGCCGGCACGGTGCCCTTGTCGCGCTCCCTCGATTCGGCCGGCCCGATCGCCCACAGCGTCGACTGCTGCGCCATTTTGTATGCGGCGCTGTCGGGCCATGACATCGGTGCGCAGGCATCGGCATTGAAAGGCTTGCGCTTCGGCTTTACCCTGGACTACGTCGGTACGCACGTGGAGCCGCAGGTGCAGCAGGCTTTCGATGCGGCGCTGGACAAGCTGCGGCAAGCGGGCGCCCTGGTGGAGCAGTTCGATTTCCCTGAATTGCTGGAACTGCCGGGTATCAATGGCGGCGGCGGGCTGGTGGCGGCGGAAGCCTGGCACTGGCACAGGGAGCTGCTGGAAGAGAAGGGCGCGCAGTACGACCAGCGCGTGGCGGCGCGCATCCGCCGCGGCCAGCAGCAGGGTGCAGCGGACTACATCGATTTGCTCGATGCGCGTGCGCGCCTGATCGCCATCGCGAAGCAGCGCCTGGCGCCATACGACGCCTGGCTGATGCCCAGCGTAGCCATCGTCGCGCCGCAGGTCGCGCCATTGGAATCGGATGACGCCACCTTCTTTGCCACGAACGGCCTGGTGCTGCGCAACGCCAGCGTCATCAACTTCCTCGACGGCTGCGCGCTGTCCTTGCCGTGCCATGCGGAAGGCGAGCTGCCCGTGGGGCTGGGCATTTGCGGCCTGGCCGGCGCCGACGATACGGTGCTGCAAATCGGCCGCGCCGTGGAGGCGTTGTTGCGGGGGAGTGGAAAAGAATAGTGCCGTAGTGCAGGAAAATGCCAATTCTGTCATGATGGCTGGCATTGACATGGGATAGTCGCGCTGCGGGCGCCGGCAAACTTCACACTGTGCACCGATACGACCTGATTAGCTGTCATGACTGCGGCGTGCTGTACCGCAAACGTCCGCTGCGCCCCCGCGAAAAGGCGCGCTGCATCCGTTGCCGCTCGGTACTGTACCGCGGCGCTCACGCGCGGGGCGCCTCGGCCGAATTGAGCAAGGTGGTGGCGCTCACCCTGGGCGCCGCCTTTGTCTTCCTGATCGCCCAGTTTTTCCCCATCGTCGAACTCGACGTCAATGGCCTCACCTCGAGCGCCACCTTGCTCGGCTCCATCCGCGTGCTGTGGTACGAGCAGATGCACATCGTGGCGACGATGGTCTTCCTGTTTACCATCCTCTTTCCCGCCATCGAACTCAGTTCCCTGCTGTATGTGGCGCTAGGCTTGCGCGGCGGCGTCAAGGTGCCGGGCTTTAACCGCGTGCTGCGCGCCGTGCAGACGGCGCGCGAATGGGGCATGACGGAGGTGCTGATGATCGGCATCCTGATCACCGTTGTCAAGATGACCAGCCTGGCCACGGTGCTGCCGCAACCGGGCTTGTTCGCGTTTGGCGCGCTCACCGTGCTGCTGGCCATCGTCGTCTCGTTCGACCCCAAGGCCCTGTGGAATCTGGGCGACGACCTGACCCGGCAAGCGCTGCCCGGCATCCGCTACAAGGCTTTCGCGCCCGGTGAAAAGGTGGTGCCCTGCCATGCCTGCGGCCTGGTGGCGCCGCCTGCGGGCAAGGGCAGGCACCTGGCGTGCGTGCGCTGCGGCACGGCCCTGCACGTGCGCAAGCCGGACAGCATCAACCGCACCTGGGCCTTGCTGATCGCCGCCATGATCCTCTACATTCCCGCCAACCTGCTGCCCGTGATGGTGACGCAATCGCTGTTCGGCGCGCAGGACGACACCATCATGAGCGGCGTCGTGCTGTTCTGGACCAGCGGCTCAAAGGGCCTGGCCATCATCATCTTTATCGCCAGCGTAGTCGTGCCCATGCTCAAGCTGGGCGTGCTGGCGCTGCTGGCGTTCACGGCGCAGCGGCGTTCGCGCTGGCGGCCGCGCCAGCGCACCATCTTGTACCGCATGGTCGAATTCATCGGCCGCTGGTCCATGCTCGACATCTTTGTCGTCACCCTGACGGTGGCGCTGGTGCGCTTCAAGTCGCTGGCCGTGATCACGGCGGGACCGGGCGCGCTGGCCTTTGGCGCCGTGGTGGTGCTGACCATGCTGGCGGCGATGCAGTTCGACCCGCGCCTGATCTGGGACCCCGTCGACGGGCAGGTGCCTGGCGAGGAAGAACCCGTGGTGGTGGCAAATACCGGAAACAATACAGTGATTGGAGAACAGCATGTCTGACAAAGAAGCGGGCGGCCTTGCCGAAACGGGTGGCCATCCATTGCCGGAACCCGATGTGGAACAGGGCAGCCGCTGGCTGCCGTCGCTGGTATGGCTCATTCCGCTGCTGGCAGCGCTGATCGGCGCCGGCCTGGCCGCCAAGTCCATCCTCGACCAGGGACCCACGGTGACGGTCAGCTTCAAGAGCGCCGAAGGCCTGGAGCCGGGCAAGACCAAGGTCAAGTACAAGGATGTCGACATCGGCCAGGTGCGCGCCATCACTCTGGGCGACGACTTGAGCAAGGTACTCGTGACGATCGACATGAGCAAGGAGGCGCGCCGCTTCGCCACCGCCGATTCGCGCTTCTGGGTGGTGCGCCCGCAGATCGGCGCCAGCGGCGTGACGGGCCTGGGCACCTTGCTGTCGGGCGCCTACATCGGCGTCGACACGGGCAAGTCGGAGCAGAAGAAGGAGAGCTTCATCGGCATGGAGAGTCCGCCCGCCGTGGCAGGGGACCAGAAGGGCAAGCTGTACACCCTGCATGCGGACAGCCTCGGCTCCGTCGACGTGGGCTCGCCCCTGTTCTTCCACCGCCTGAGGGTGGGCAAGGTGGTCAGCTTCGCGCTGGACAAGGATGGCAACGGCATCACCATGTCGGTCTTCGTGAATGCGCCGTACGACCAGTTCGTCGGCAAGGATGCGCGCTGGTGGCATGCCAGCGGCGTTGACGTGCGCCTCGATTCCAACGGCTTCAAATTGAATACGCAATCGCTGGCGGCCATGCTGGTGGGCGGCATCGCCTTCGAGGCGGAAAACGGCCGCAAGCCCGTCGAACCGGCGCCGGCCGGCACCAATTACCGCCTGGCGGCCGACGAGGCGAGCGCCATGCGCGAGCCCGATGGCGAGGCGATCACTACCGTGTTCTATTTCGACCAATCGCTGCGCGGCTTGCAGCCCGGCGCCACGGTCGATTTCCGCGGCATCGTGCTGGGCGAGGTGCGTTCGGTCGGCATCGAGTTCGACCCCGTGAAGAAGAACTTCCGCATGCCCGTCACCGTCAACCTGTACCCGGCCCGCCTGGGCATGCGCTTCAAGGCCGCCGTCGACGATGAGGAAGGCTCGGCCGGCCACCAGCTGCTCGAACGCATGGTCAGCCGCGGCTTGCGCGCGCAGCTACGCACGGGCAACCTGCTGACCAGCCAGTTGTATATCGCGCTGGACTTCTTCCCGAAAGCGCCGAAGGTGGCGCTCGATCCGAACAGGTATCCGCTGGAGGTGCCGACCGTGCCGAATACCCTCGATGAATTGCAGACGCAGATCGCCAGCATCGCCCGCAAGCTCGACCAGGTACCGTATGCGGAGATCGGCAATAACCTGAACGCCACGATCAGGCAGGCCAATGTGCTGTTCAAGCAGCTCGATGGCCAGGTGGTGCCGGAAATGCGCGATACCCTGACGGCGGCGAAGCAGACGTTCGGCACGGCCGAACAGGTGCTGCAAAAGGATTCGCCGCTGCAGTCGGACGTGCGCCAGGCCTTGCAGCAGCTGACGCAAACCCTGCAATCGCTGAACGCGCTGTCCGATTACCTGGAACGCCACCCCGAGTCCCTGATCCGCGGTAAAAAAGGAGATGAAAAAAAATGATGAAGCCGATGTTTTCCGCGCTGCTGGCGGCCAGCCTGCTGGGTGCCTGCTCCACGCCCCAGCCCGAGCATTTCTATACGCTGAGCGGCGGCGCCGACGCGCAGCCGGCCAAGCCCGTCAAATACTATGTCGAGGTGCTGGCCGTCAGCGTGCCGCAGCAGGTGAGCCGCAACCAGTTTGTCGTGACGGCGCCGTCGGGCCGCATCGAATTGCTGGAGCAGCAGCGCTGGGCGGGGCCGCTGGCCGGCGAGATCGGCCAGGCCCTGTCCACGGCCGTGACGAACGACCTGGGCGCCATCGATGTGTTCCGCACGCCATACCCGGACAAGCTGCCCGTGTACCGCATCAGCACCAATGTGCAGCGTTTCGAGTCCGTGATGGGCCAGTATGCGCTGATCGATGCCGTGTGGAGCGTGCGCCAGCTGGCCAGCAGCAAGGTGGTCACTTGCCGCACAATCGCCAATGAAAAGGTGGGCGCGGGCTATGATGAACTGGTGCTCGGTCACCGCCGCGCCGTGAACCGCATCGCCGCCGATGCGGCCAGCGTCGTGCGTGCTTTTGACAACGGCAGCGCCGCCTGCCCGGCCGCCTGAGCCGCTTTCCGCTACCCAGTCCCGGCGGCCGCTGGTAAAATGCGGCCATGGGAATGACCTTGTTCACGCGCCGCTTTGCCGCCTGGATCGCCTGTTTCGCGATCCTGCTGGCGGCGCTCGCGCCATCGATTTCCCAGGCCGTCGCCAACGCCAAGCAGGAATCCGGCTCCGGCTGGGCGGAAATCTGCTCGGTGGCCGGCATCCGTTTTGTGCAGCTTGATCAGGCCGATGACGGCGCCGCCGATGGCAAGTCCGGCGGCAAGGCCATGCAGATGGAGCATTGTGCCTTCTGTTCCACGCATGCGGGTTCCGTCGGCTTGCCGCCGGCCAGTCCCGTGCTGCCGCTGCTTGTGGCCAGCGGCGCGGCCATCTTCCCGGCCCTGTACTACCAGTCCCCGTCTCCGCTGTTCATCTGGTCCACCGCGCAGTCGCGCGCGCCGCCCGGTCTCATTTAAGTTTTTGCATTTTCAATGCTGGCGCTGTCCACCTTGCGGTGTGACGCCCCGCATCCGCACACTTAAACGAGAATCACATGAACAAGAAATTATTGATGCTGGCGGCAGCCATCGCCCTGGCCTATCCCTGCGCGCAGGCGCAGCAACTTGACCACGCCATCGACACGGTCGTCGTTTCCGGCTCGCGCGCGCAATCGTGGCTGTCCGAGACGCCGCAGGCGATCGGCGTCGTCAACGCCAAAACCCTGGAGCGCGACAAGCCCAGGACCATGGGCGATATCCTCAACCGCATCGCCGGCGTGTACTGGAATGACCTGGGCAACGAGCAGCACAGCATGAGCATCCGCCAGCCCATCGGCACGAATGCCGTCTACCAGTACCTGGAAGACGGCATACCCATCCGCCCGCTGGGCGTCTTCAACCACAACTCGCTCAACGAGATGAACATGGCGGGCGCCAGCGGCGTGGAAGTGGTGAAGGGCGCCGCCTCGTCGCTGTACGGCAGCAATGCCGTGGGCGGCGCCGTGAATTTCCTCACGGCCGGCGCCAGCGCGACGCCGACGGCAAGCGCGGGCGTGCGGCGCGACAACGTAGGCGGCTTCACCCGCTACGACACGGCCGCCAGCGATACCTGGGGGCCGCTGGGACTGCGCTTTTCCCATTACAGTTCGCGCCGTTCGCGCGACAACTGGCAAGAGTACAGCTATGGCGACAAGGATTCGTTCTCGCTGCGCGCCGACTATGTGCTCGGCCCCGCGTCGCAGCTGCGCGCCACCCTCGTGCACACGGATCTCGATGCGGCCATGACGGGCAGCCTGTTCGAGAACGATTACCGCAGCAATCCCGGCAAGAGCCTGAATACGTTTACCTACCGCAAGGACAAGACGACGCGCATGAACCTGGCATGGGAGGGCGCGACGACAGCCAATGGCACGAGCACCGTCACCGTGTTTACACGCAAGAACGACCACGGGCAGCTTCCCGCGTATTCCATCGGCAGCTGCGCGGGCATGCTGTGCAAGGGCGTCATCAACAACAACCATGTCGATTCGCTGGGGCTGGACGTGAAACACCAGCAGGAATTCGCGTGGCTGCGTTCGCGCCTGGTCGCCGGCGTTTACGTGGACAAGAGCGACAATCCCTTTGTCAGCGATAACCTGTCCATCGTGCGCGATGCGGCCACGGGCCGCTACTTGCGCTACTCCCTGGCCAATGCCAGCAACCCGCAGGGCGTACGCGACTACCAGACGGACATCTTGAACACGGCCGTCTTCGCGCAGTGGGAATTTTCTCCGCTGGCGGGCACGCGCGTGGTGCTGGGCGGACGCTCGGACGCCATCCGCTACGACTATCATAACAATCTGGCGCCCGGCGGCAGCGTCAATTACGGCGCGCCCGACGAGTCGCGCAGCTTTTCGCACATGAGCCCGAAGCTGGGCGCCACCTACGCCATCGGCCATGCGGGCAGCGTATATGCGAACGTCAGCCAGGGCTTTACCCCGCCCGAGGTCAGCCAGCTGTATGGCAAGACGGGCATCGCCGACTTGCAGCCGTCCGTCTACAACAACTATGAACTGGGCTTGCGCTGGGCCTTTTTGCAAGGCCGCTTGAAACTCGACACGGCCCTGTACCGGCTCGACGGGCGCGATACCATCGTCAGCTACACGCTTTCGCCGGGCAACAGCGAAAACCGCAATGCGGGACGCACGCGCAGCGAAGGCCTGGAGCTGGGCCTGAACTACGACAGCGGCCCATTCGACGCGCGCTTCGCCACGGCCATCGCGCGCCACCGCTACCTGCGCTACCAGGTCTCCAGTACCCTCGATTACAGCGGCCGCACCATGCCGCAGGCGCCGCGCGACATCACCTCGTTCGAGATCGGCTACAAGCCCGTGACGGGCGCGCGTATCGCACTCGAAGCCGTGCATCAGGGCCGCTACTGGATGAACAACGCCAACACGGTGGAGTATGGCGGCCACGCCTTGCTGAACCTGCGTGCCAGCTATCGGCTCGCGCGGGGCCTGGAAGCGTGGGCACAGGTGCGCAATGTGGCCGATAAACGCTATGCCGATTCGGCCAGCAGCAGCTATGCGGGCACGGGCAGCTATGCGCCGAACAGCCAGAACCAGTACACGCCCGGTGCGCCGCGCAGCGTGATGCTGGGCCTGGCCTATACCTATGGCGGACTGTGAGGATGGCCATGGACGACGCAACTTTTCTTGTCGCACGGCGCAAAAGCCTGTACTGGCGCATCCATTTCTGGGCCGCGCTGATCGCCTCGCCATTCGCGCTGGTGGCCACCCTGACGGGGATTTTGTATGTATTCACGCCGCAGATCGAGGCAAGGCTGTACCAGCACCTCGACCATGTGGCGCCGCAATCGTCCATGCTGCCGCTGGACGCCGCCGTGGCGGCAGCGGAACGGGCGGCCCCGCATGGCTGGACGGTGCAGCACGTGGTACCGCCGTTTCAGCAGGACGATGCGGTGCAGGTGGCGTTCGCGCCGCCCGGCGGCGCGCCCGATGAACATGCGGGCCATGGCGGACATGCCGCACCGGTCAAGCCGAAGTTCGGCCTGCCCGCGCAAGCCGTGATCGTCTACGTGAATCCGTATGACGCGCGCGTGCTGGGCAGCCTGGCCAGCAGCGAACGTTTCGGCAACTGGGCGAAAAAGCTGCATTCGCGCCTGCTGCAAAACGATGGCTGGCGCTGGATGATCGAGCTGGCCGCCAGCTGGCTGATGGTGATGCTGGTGACGGGCGTGGTGCTGTGGTGGCCGCGCGGCGCGCAATCGGGCTTGCCGAAGCGGGGCGCGCAGGGCCGCAACGGCTGGCGCCAGTGGCATGCTTTTCTCGGCGTGGCGCTCGGCATCGTCAGTGTCGTGATCCTGACGACAGGATTGACGTGGAGCCAGCAGGCGGGCGGGCGCATCCGCACGCTGCGCGACGTCAGCGGCCAGGCGCCGCCGCCCGTGCCGCGCGGCCTGCACTCAAGCGAAGAGGGCGCTCCGCTCGACTGGCAGGATGCGTGGCAAGTGGCGCGCAGTCACGCGCCCGCCATCGCCGTGCAACTGACGGCGCCGGCCAGTCAGGACGATGTGTGGCGCGCCACCATGGCCGACCGCAGCCAGCCCACCTTGCGCTTCGACCTGCAATTCGACGCCTACAGCGGCAAGCCCCTGTATTACGCGGGGTGGGACGCGCAGACGGCGTTCGGCAAGGCCACCGCCATCGGCATCCCGTTTCACCGCGGCGAATTCGGCTGGTGGAACCAGGCCTTGCTGCTGCTGTTCTGCGCCAGCGTGCTGTTTTCGCTGGTGTCGGGCTGGGTGATGTTCTTCAAGCGGCGCCTGCCGGGCTCGCTGGGCTTGCCCAAGCTGCTGCCGGGCGCCTGGACGTCGCCTTCGCCGCTGGCCTGGCTGGTGGCGGCCGGCATGTGCGCGCTGATGCCGCTGCTGCTCGTTTCCGGCTGCATGCTGATGCTGCTGGAGCTGGGGTTGGAGCGTGCCAGACGCCGACGCATGGCTGCACGTTGACATGGCACACGGCCCGGCGATCGTTGCGCTAGAATGAAAGGACGCGGCCAGGCTCGTTGCCAAGGGCCGCGCCTTTGTAATGGCTGAACCATGGTATTCATCGATTTTTCCGCCTTGTCCGCACTGGCCGCCGCGTCGGCCGGTGTCACGCAAAAATGCAGCTGCTGCACCGTTCCGCTCGATGCCTGGCAGCGGCTGCCCACGTCGCTGGAACTTGACCGTTTCGAGGAGGTCGGCACCCTGCGCGCAGATCCGTACGAGGAACCGACGTTTGACGAGTACCACCCGCACGGCACGCGCTACGACAGCGTCGACGCGCCCATCGCGCCGCGCTTTTATCCCGCGAACTTGAGCCAGGTGGCCCGCTGCCTGAACTGCGGCCGCCACTACCTGCGCTACAACGAGGCGGGCGGCTATTTCACGGAGCTGCGCATCCGCGCGCTGCGCCCAGAATTGCTGGCCGACGCACCGCTGTCAAAGTGAGGGCTACAGGCTTTCCTTGACGTGCGCGATGCCGTGTTCATCGTAGATCGAGTACACGGCAGCGAGAAGGTTTTCCAGTTCCGGCGAGCGGTCCATATGCCGCATGCTGAATAAAATGGGCGAGAACGCATGCTTGTCGTCCAGCTTGCGGTACACGACGTTCCGGTGATGCATGGCCTGCACGCTTTCCGGCACGATGGAAATGCCCTGGCCGGCCGCCACCAGTCCCATGGAAATCTGCAGCTCGCGCACTTCCGTGACGGGACCGGGTGTGACATTGCCTTCGCTGAACATGGCCAGCACCTGGTCGGCAAAGCTGGGGCGCGGCGCTTTCGGATACACGAGCAGGGTCTCGTGGATCAGGTCTGTCAGGCGCAAGCCGCCTTCCCCCTTGGCCAGCCGGTGGCCGGGCGGCAGGGCCACTACGAGCCTCTCTTCGCGCAGCAGGATGCGGCGGATGCTGGGGTCTTCGCTTTTCAAGCGTCCGAAACCCACGTCGATGCGGCCTTCCTTCAGGGCCTTCAACTGCTGCACCGTCGTCATTTCATGCAGGGTCACGTCGACCTCGGGATGGCGTTCGCAAAAGCGGTGCACGATGTCGGGCAATTCCCCATACAGCGTCGAGGCGACGAAGCCGATCGACAGGGTGCGTTCCAGCTTGCCCACGCGCTGCGTCATCGCCTGCAGGTCGCGCACCTGGTCGAGCAGGGGCCGTGCATGGGCGAGGAAAAACTCGCCCGCTTCCGTCAGCCGCAAGGGCCGCGAACCTTTTTCGATCAGCGCCACACCCAGCGTTTCTTCCAGCTGCTGCATCTGCCGGCTCAGCGGCGGCTGCGCGATATGCAGGCGCGCGGCGGCCCGCGTGAAGTTCCTTTCCTCTGCGACCGCAACGAAGTAGCGCAAATGCCGTAATTCCATCTTCATACCTTTCAGGTATAGGTTTGATACCAACTCGGTGTTGGACGCGGGGGGCATTCGGGGAATATCGTGTCACCACTCCACAGAATTATACGGAATAAATATGATTCAAAATATCGAGACCTACCTGGTCGATGTGCCAACCATTCGCCCGCACCGGATGTCCGTCGCCACCATGAATACGCAAACCCTGGTGCTGGTGCGGCTGCGCTGCGCCGACGGCATCACGGGCTGGGGCGAGGCGACCACCATCGGCGGCTTGAGCTACGGCGGCGAAAGCCCGGAAAGCATCAAGACGAATATCGATACCTATATCGCACCGCTGCTGGTCGGCATGGAAGCGAGCGAAGTGGCCAAGGCCATGGCCCGTGTGCGCAAGGTCATCCAGGGCAACCGCTTCGCCAAATGCGCGATCGAGACGGCGCTGCTCGATGCGCAGGCGCGCCGCCTGAACGTACCGCTGTCGGAATTGCTGGGCGGCCGCGTGCGCGATGCGCTGCCCGTGGCCTGGGTGCTGGCCAGCGGCGACACGGCGCGTGATATCGCCGAAGGGGAAAAGATGCTGGACCTGCGCCGCCACCGCATCTTCAAGCTGAAGATCGGCCTGCGCGACGTGATGGACGATGTGGCCCACGTGCTGGAGATCAAGCGGGCGCTGGGCGAACGGGCCAGCGTGCGGGTCGACGTCAACCAGGCCTGGAGCGAGACGGACGCCGTGCGCGGCATCGCTGCGCTGGAAGCGGGCGGCATCGACCTGATCGAACAACCGGTGAAGGCGGGCAACCGCGCCGCGCTGGCGCGCCTGAAGCAGCGCTTCGACGTGGCCATCATGGCCGACGAAGCCTTGCACGGCCCCGCCGATGCGCTGGCGCTGGCCCAGGCCGACGCGGCCGACGTGTTTGCCGTAAAAATCACCCAGTCGGGCGGCTTGCTGCCCGCGCTGGAAGTGGCGACCGTGGCGCGCCTGGCCGGCGTCGGCTTGTACGGCGGCACCATGCTCGAAGGCGGCGTCGGCACGGCCGCCACGGCCCATGTCTGCTCGACGTTTGCCGAACTGGCCTGGGGCACGGAATTGTTCGGGCCTTTGCTGCTGACGCAGGAAGTCTTGCGCGAACCGCTCGTGTACCGCGACTTCATGCTGCAGGTGCCGACGGGCCCGGGTTTGGGCGTCGAGATCGACCTGGACAAGCTGCGTTCCATGCAACGCCAATAAGGAGAAACCATGTTATTCCATGTACGCATGAACGTGAACATGCCGTTGAGCATGCCCGCCGAGCAGGCGGCGCAGCTCAAGCAAACGGAAAAGGAACTGGCGCAGCGCCTGCAGCACGAGGGCAAATGGCGCCACCTGTGGCGCATCGCCGGCCAGTACGCCAACGTCAGCGTCTTCGACGTGGACAGCGTGGACGAGCTGCATAATTTGCTCACCTCGCTGCCGCTGTTCCCCTACATGCAGATCGACGTGATGCCGTTGTGCCGCCATCCTTCGTCGGTGCGCGGCGACGATTCCTGAGGAGACATGCAATGACGCAGATAGGCAACGACACTGCCGGGAAAACGTGCGAAGCGGACGGTATCGGCCTGCATTACCGCACGGATGGCGAGCGCGGCAAGCCCTGCCTCGTCCTGTCGAATTCCCTCGGCACGGACCTGTCCATGTGGGATGCGCAGGCGGCCGCGCTGGCGGGCGACTTTTTTTTCGTGCGTTACGATACGCGCGGCCATGGCCAGTCCGCCAGCGGCGGCGCGCCGTTCGACATCGGGCGCCTGGGCCTGGACGTGGTGGCGCTGCTCGATCACCTCGATATCGCGCGCGCCGCCTTCTGCGGCATTTCCATGGGCGGCTTGATTGGCCAGTGGCTGGGCATACACGAGCCGCGGCGCTTGACGCGGCTGGTGCTGGCAAATACGGCGGCGCGCATCGGCGGCGCCGCGCCGTGGCAGCTGCGGGCGGAACAGGTGCGCCGCGACGGCATGGCCGCGGTGGCCGATGGCGCCGCCGCGCGCTGGTTCACGCCCCAGTTTATCGCGCGTGAAGCGGACACGGTGGCGCGCCTGGTCGGCATTTTGCGCAGCCAGGATGCCGGCGGCTACGCGGCCTGCTGCGACGTGCTGGCCCAGACGGACTTGCACGCCGGCGTCGGCACGATCAGCGTGCCCACCCTGATCATCGCGGGCGAGCACGATCCCGTGACCACACTCGACGACGGGCGCTGGCTGCAGCGGCAGATCGCGGGTGCCCGCCTGGCAAGCGTGCCCGCCTCGCATATCTCGAACGTCGAAGCGGCGGACTTGTTCACGGCGCAGTTGCGGACCTTTTTGTTGTGAGGCTTGCTGTACCGTATAGGTATGGCAGGAATTTGACTTTCCCCTGAGCACCGCCACCGGCTCGTCCGGCATGCGGCAGGGGAAGCTTTCTTGAAAAATAATAATAAGAAAAGCAGACTTGGAGTAGACGGATGGAAAACAGATTGATCATCATCGCTGCGATCACGGTGGGCTATTTCGCCCTCATGTCGTACATTACCTACAGCGTGCGCAAGCATGCCAACAGCGCCGAGGGCATGACGGCGGGCGGGCGCAATTATCCCGCTTACCTGATCGGCGCGCTGTTATTGTCGGAATTCATCGGCAGTTCGGTCAGCATCGGCACGGCCCAGAAGGGCTATGAACTGGGCATTTCCGCCGCCTGGAATCTGGTGGCGCTGTCGCTGGGCTTCTTGCTGCTGGCCATCGTGCTGGTCAAGAAATACAAGGAAAGCGGGCAGTCGACGATTTCCGGCATCCTGGCGCAAACGTATGGCGAGCCCGTGCGCTATGCAGCGTCCATCCTTACCATCGTCGCGCTGAGCATCGTCGCCGTGGCCCTGTACGCAAGCGGCGGCGCCGTGCTGGCGGCCGTGCTGCACATCAACAAGACGGTGGCCATCTTGCTGGTGGGCGCCATCACCGTGATCTATGTCAGCCTGGGCGGCATGCGCTCGGTCGTGTACACGAATTTTGCCCACTCCATCGTCAAGTATCTGGGTGTGATCCTGGCGCTCGCGTATGCGCTGGAAGCCTCCGGCGGCATCGGCGCGCTGCAGGCGCAGCTGCCCGCCAAGATGTTCAACTGGGTCGAGATCGGCTGGGGCCAGATCATCGCCTGGATGATCGGCGGCATCGGTTCCATCTTCGCCACGCAATACGTGATCCAGGCCCTGGTCAGCACGGACAACCCGGCCGTGGCCAAGCGCGCCTGCTATTACGTGTCCTCGCTGATGATCCCGTTCGGCCTGATGGCGGCCCTGATCGGCATGTGCAGCGCCGTGCTGTATCCTGGCATGAAGTCGATCGACGCCTTTCCGACATTGATCGCGCACATGCCCGCGTTTTCCGCCAGCATCATGATCGTCGGCCTGGCCGGCGCCCTGTTCGGCGGCATTTCCGCCACCACCCTCGCATCGGCCACCCTGGCCATGAAGGATTTTTATGATCCCTGGTACAACAAGGCAAAGAATGACGCGAAATCGCTGATGTTCCTGCGCATCGCCATCGTCGTGGCCGGCCTGCTGCCGCTGGTGCTGGCGCTGTATGCGGAAAAACTGCTGATGATCGCCTTCCTCGGCAAGGCCCTGCGCGCCACCCTGGCCGTGCTGGTGCTGATGGCCTTCTATGCGCCGAAATTCGGCACGCCGCGCGGCGCCTTCGTCGGCGTGATCGTTTCCGTGATCGCCACCATCGGCTGGTTCCTGGCGGGCAATCCGTATGGCGTCGACAGTTCCTACCTGGCGCTGGCCGGCCCGCTGCTGACCATGGGCATCAGCCACCTGTTCAAGCCGGCGCACGCTGTGGCGAAGCCGGCATCGTCGTCGCGCCTCTAGGTCAGACCAGTCCCGTCATGTAATAGAGGGCAATGACGAGGAACACGGCCACCGTCTTGATGACGGTGATGCCGAAAATATCGCGGTAGGACTGGCGGTGGGTGAGGCCCGTGACGGCCAGCAGGGTGATCACGGCACCATTGTGCGGCAAGGTATCCATGCCGCCGCTGGCCATGGCCACCACGCGGTGCATGACTTCGAGCGGGATATGCGCCTGTTGCGCGGCCTGGATAAAACTGTCCGACATGGCCGCCAGCGCAATGCTCATGCCGCCCGAGGCCGAGCCCGTGATGCCGGCAAGGGTCGTGACGGAGACGGCCGCGTTGACGAGGGGATCGGGCACGCTGCGCAAGGTGTTGCTGACGGCAAGAAAGCCGGGCAGGGCGGCGATGACGCCGCCAAAACCGTATTCGGACGCCGTATTCATGGCCGCCAGCAGGGCGCCGCCCACGGCCGCCTTGGTGCCTTCGGCAAAAGCGGCGCGGATACGCCCGAAGGCCGTCACGCACACGAGCAAAATCCCCAGCAACAAGGCGCCTTCCACGGCCCAGATACCGGTCACGGAAGCGATCGCCGTGGATACGGGCGCATGCAGGCCCGGCAGGGCCTCGGCGGTGAGTACGTAGCTGGCGCCATACCAGTGGGGAATCAGCTTGGTCAGCGCAAAGTTGGCCACGCCCACCAGTACCAGAGGCGCCACCGACAGCAGCGGATGGGGCAAGTCGCCCGCGTCGGCCGTGGCCTTTTCGGCCTCGGCCCCATACCCTTCGCCCGTCGCCATGACGGAACGGCGGCGCCATTCCAGGAAGGCCAGCCCCATGATCACCGTCAGCACGGCGCCGATGGTGCCCAGCCATGGCGCGGCCCAGCCGGTCGTGTTGAAAAAAGTGGTGGGGATGATGTTCTGGATTTGCGGCGTGCCCGGTAAAGTATCCATGGTGAACGAAAACGCGCCCAGGGCGATGGCGCCCGGCATCAGCCGCTTGGGGATATTGCTCTGGCGGTACAGTTCCGCCGCAAATGGATAGACGGCAAACACCACCACGAACAGCGACACGCCGCCATAAGTCAAGGCGGCGCACACGGCAACGATCACGGCATTCGCGCGTGCGCTGCCGATGTAGCGGATGGCCGCCATGACGATGGACTGGGAAAAACCGGACAGCTCGATTAGTTTACCGAACACGGCACCGAGCAAAAAGACGGGGAAATACAGCTTGATGAAGCCCACCATCTTTTCCATGAAGATGCCGCTGAAGACGGCCGGCACGGCGGACGGATCGGTGAGCAATACGGCACCGAGCGCGGCGACAGGCGCAAACAGGATCACGCTGTAGCCGCGGTAGGCGGCCAGCATCAGGAAGGCCAGTGCGGCCAGAACTATCAGGAAAGACATCGGTCAGGCCCTTGCGCGAGAAGTGATCAGGACATTAATGATGTAATTAATATCATATTTCTCGGCAACACACCAACGCGCAGGTCAAGGTACTGGCAGCTTAAGCCGGCACAGCAAGGGGAAACGGCTGGTCGGGGTGAGAGGATTCGAACCTCCGGCCTCTGCGTCCCGAACGCAGCGCTCTACCAGGCTGAGCCACACCCCGCTTACTGTTATTACAGCAGATGGCGGGGCGGGTTTCAAGCGGCTGCGTCAAGGGCTATTTCTTTTCCTGCTGTGCCTTGTTGATGTCCGCTTCGCTGACCTTTTTCACCGGCGCATTCGTCGCCGGCGAGCTTGGCGCCTTGCGCGTGGCGTTGGCTTGGGCCATGACGGCGGCGCAATCCGTGTCGGGGGCTTTGTCGACGTTGACCAGCGGCAGCAGGGCGGCCAGCGGGGTGACGACGGTGGCCAGGGCCACGGCGGCGCCGGCTTTCAACGCCAGCGGGCCTTTTTGCGGACCCACGTCCGGGTTCTTGAACGTGCCTTTCGCATACAGCGGCGTGCGCAGGGTGATGATGCGGGCGCCCTTGGTACGGGGGCGCACGTCGAGGTCCAGAGTTTCTGTTGCCAGGTTGACGTTGCCCGTGATATTCACCACGGCCGTGTCCGTATCGAGCACGAAGCGGCGCACGTCGGCCTGGCCATTCGTGACGGCGAAATCGCTGGCCAGGCAGTTCAGGTGCACCTGCTTGTCGCCGAAGATTTTCACGAAGACGGCGTTGGCCAGGTTCAGGCCGGCCAGTTCCAGCATGAACTGGCTGACGGAGCCTTCGCTGACGGTGGCCGCCAGTTCGCCATTCGCGCTGGCCAGCATGGCGGAAATGGAATTGCCGTGGCCCGTCAGCGCCGCATCGCCATATACTTCACCGAAGCTCGCCTGCATCGATTGCAGCTTGGGAAACAGTTCGCGAATCTTGAGGTGGCGCGCCGCCACCTTGGCTTGCGCGGCGATGGTTTTTTGACGGCCGTCGAGCGTGATGTTCGAGGTGATGTCGCCGCCGGCCATGCCGAAATTGAGCGGCGTCAAACTCAGCACCTTGTCTTTCATGTGGATGTTGGCGACGATGTCGTTGAGCGGGATATCGTGCGTGCGCACCAGTTTCTTGCCCGTAAATTTCACGTCGGCGTCGAGCGCATCCCATTTCGTCGTATTGAACTGTTCCACCGGCAAGGCTTTATTGTCGGGCTGCACGGGCGCCTTGCCGCGCGCCTGTTTCCGCGCATTGCTGTCGGCGCCGATGGTGGGGCCCAGGTCTTCCAGGCGCAATTGCTGCGACGTCACCTCGCCGCGCAGCAAGGGGCGGGGCTGGCGCGACAAATACTGCAGGGTGCCGGCCAGGTCGCTCTGGCCCACCGTGCCCTTAAAATTCTGATAAGTCCAGTTCCAGCTGGCGCCGTCCTTCTTGCCCAGCAGGCGGCCTTTGGTGGCGTAGTCCGGCGTTTCCGGCAGCAGCAGGCCCGTCAGCGGGTACAGGTCAGCCATGCTGGCGCCGGCCAGGCTCAGCTGCAAATCGATGCCGGACAGCGAGCGCGGGTCGGTCAGGGTGCCATCGATGCTGGCCTTGTTCTTGCCCAGCACGGCATGCGCTTGCACGGGATACACGGTGTTATTGTCGGTCAATGACAGCACGGCGCCCGCCTTGCCGCCGCCCGTCACGGGCGCCTTGCGGTAGCTGCCGCCCAGGGTGAAGGCGATGCCGTATTTCTGCACGGGAGCGTTGCCTGACGCATCGCCCGGCGTGGCGGCGGGCGCCGTCGAGCTGACCTTGGCTTGCACGTCGAGCGCGATGCCTTCGTCCAGGTAGCGGATGGCGCCGTCGCCGAAGGCCATGCGCTGGATTTCCACGTCCCATGCCGAAGGACCGTTATCCTTCAAGGTCCAGCTGTTGCTGCCGTCGGCGCGCCGCTGCAAGGCGATATTGGGTGCGTCGAGCGCCAGGTCCGTCAGCACCACGCGGTGCTGCAACAGGGGCAAGGGATGGATGGCCAGGTCGATGCGTTTCGCGCTGGCCAGTTGCGGGCCGGCTGTCGCCCAGTCCGGGTTGCTCATGCGCACATCGTGGGCGCTGATGACAGGCCGCGGCACGTAGCGGCGCCAGCCCGGTTCCGTTTTGAGGCCTTGCTTCCATGTCACCTGCAGGTCGCCGCCGATGACGAAACTGCGGCCCGTGCTTTCCGACACCTTCTCGTTGATGTAGGGACGGGCGCGGTTCCAGTCGAAGGTCAGCACGAAGATGGCCACGATGGCGATGAGGGTAAGCAAGGCGGCCAGGCTCCAGCCAAGCATTTTCAGGGGTGTCGAGCGTGTCATGGGAATGCCGATCGCAGTGATTTTTCATCAAGGTAGACCGATAGTCCTGGACAGTCGGTGCGCTGGGTTACGTAAGACACCGTGCTTGAAATGATTCAATAATTCGACTATTATTGAAATATGGAAAATGAAAAGTCAATAGCGAACCAGGCGACGCCGCTGACGAGCGCTTCCGCCATCGTGGCCCTGGCTGCGCTGGCGCAGGAATCGCGGCTGGCCGTATTCCGCCTGCTGGTGCAAGCGGGGCCGGAAGGCATGGCCGCGACGAAAATCGCCGAAGCACTGGCGATTGCGCCATCGTCGCTGTCATTTCACCTGAAAGAACTGGCGCACGCCAATCTGGTGACGGCGAACAAGGCAGGGCGCTCCATCATCTATGCCGCCAATTATGCGGGCATGAACGGCTTGCTCGCCTTCCTGACCGAGAATTGCTGCGCCGGCGCACCTTGCTGCGTCAGCGAACCCAATGTAAAGGACATCACACCATGACGATCACGATTTATCACAACACGGCATGCGGCACGTCGCGCAACACCCTGGCCCTGATCCGCAATACGGGCGTCGAGCCCGTCATCATCGATTACGTCAAGCATCCGCCTTCGCGCGAGGAACTGGTCGACCTGATCGAGCGTGCGGGGCTGTCCGTGCGCGCCGTCATGCGCGACAAGGGCGCCCTGTACGACGAGCTGGGCCTGGCCAATCCTGAGCTGAGCGATGCGGCCCTGCTGGACGCCATGCAAGCCCATCCTATTTTGATCAACCGCCCCATCGTCGTCACGGCACTGGGCGTGCGCCTGTGCCGGCCGTCGGAAAAAGTGCTGGAGATCCTGCCGCTGCCGCAGCAAGGGGCATTTGCCAAGGAAGATGGCCAGGCCGTGGTCGGCGCCGACGGCAAGCCGGTGAAATGAGCGGGGTATAAAAAAACGGCGCCAGTGGCGCCGTTTTGTATTGCATATAAGTACAACGCGATCAGTGATTGCGGTCCACGGCAAACGAGCACAGTTGCAGCATCGATTGCTTGTAGACGCTGTCGGGCCAGCCGGCGATGGCATCGGCGGCGCGTTGGCCGGCGATTTCCGCCTGCTTGCGCGTGTAGTCGAGGGCGCCGCTGCTGGTGATGGCCGTCAGGACGGTATCGAAATGCTGTTCGTCGCCTTGCTCGATGCAGCTGCGCACCAGTTCGCGTTGTTCCGGCGTACCGTTTTCCATCAGCCAGATCAGCGGCATGGTGGGTTTGCCTTCGCGCAAGTCGTCGCCCACGTTCTTGCCGATTTCGGCGGCGTCGCCTGCATAGTCGAGCACGTCGTCGATCAGCTGGAAAGCCGTGCCCAGCGAGCGGCCGTATTCGGCAGCCGCTTCGATATCGTCTTCGCTGGCGCCGGCGATCAGGGCGCCCAGTTGCGCCGACGCTTCAAACAGCTTGGCCGTCTTCGAGCGGATGACGTTCAAATAGCTCTCTTGCGTCACGTCCGGATCGTGCATGTTCAGCAATTGCAGCACTTCGCCTTCGGCGATCACGTTGGTGGCGTCAGAGAGGATTTGCATGACGCGCATATTATTGAGCGACACCATCAGCTGGAACGAGCGCGAGTGCAGGAAGTCGCCCACCAGCACCGAAGCGGCATTGCCGAACAGGGCATTGGCCGTCTGGCGTCCGCGGCGCATCGACGATTCGTCGACGACGTCGTCGTGCAGCAGGGTGGCCGTGTGGATGAATTCGACCACGGCGGCCAGTTCATGGTGCGCCGTGCCGCGATAGGCGTGGGCATTGGCCACCAGCAAAATCAGCACGGGGCGGATGCGTTTGCCCCCTGCGCTGATGATGTATTCAGCGATCTGGTTGATCAGAATGACATCGGAGTGCAACTTTTGGCGGATCACCGTATTGACTGCATCCATATCGGCGGCAATCGTTTGCACGATGGTGTTTTGGTTAACGTGTTTGTTAGCGTCAGACAAGGCGAACCTGCATTAGATTGTGGGTGCCGCGATTATACGACAAGGCTTGCGCACGCGTGATGTTTGCCTATGGCTGCAAGGCAATTGTTTGATCTTGTTGGCACTGCCGCGCGTTTTCCTGTCTGCCTGGCGCGAGCCTGACATGATGGTCAGGTTGTCGACATACCACGATCGTCAAGCTTTGTGAATACTTTTTGACGCAATTTCTCAGTCCGTGTATAATCGCTGGTTCCCCCTGTTGTGTACGGCTTGCTTTGCGTGACAGTGGGACAAATTCTTTCAACATTTGATGAGGTTTCAAATCATGTACGCGGTCATAAAAACCGGTGGCAAACAATACAAAGTTGTCGCTGGCGAAAAACTTAAAGTAGAACAGATACCGGCAGACATTGGTTCCGAAATCACCATCGATCAAGTTCTCGCAGTAGGCGCGGGCGACAGCATCAAGTTTGGTGCTCCATTGGTCGAAGGTGCAACGGTACTGGTTACGGTTGTGGCGCATGGTCGCCATGATAAGGTCAAAATTTTCAAGATGCGTCGTCGTAAGCACTACCAAAAGCATCAAGGCCATCGCCAGAATTTTACCGAAATCCAAATCGTTTCGATCAACGGCTAATCGCCGCTGTTTGAATTAATCAGCTATCAAGGAGTCTTAAATGGCACATAAAAAAGGCGGCGGCACAACGCGAAACGGCCGTGATTCAGAATCAAAGCGTCTGGGCGTTAAAGTCTACGGCGGCCAAGCTATCAATGCTGGCGGCATCATCATTCGTCAACGCGGCACCCCAGTGCGCGCCGGCGAAGGCGTAGGCATGGGCAAGGACCACACGTTGTTCGCGCTGATCGCGGGCAAAGTGAAGTTCGTTGTCAAAGGTGCCGGCTCGAAGCAATTCGTGACCGTTGTACCAAACGAAGCAGTACCAGCGTAATTCATTGGCGGAGCGCCAGTTCGCTCCGCAATGATCGCATGATGTAAGGCGCAAGCCTTCAATCGAAAGGCTCTGCCCAAGGTAGAGCCTTTTTAGTTTTATGGCGGCAAAATTATGAAGTTTATCGACGAAGCAAAAATCGAAGTCATCGCGGGCGATGGCGGCAACGGCTGCGCCTCTTTCTGCCGTGAAAAATTCCGGCCTTTCGGCGGTCCCGATGGCGGCGATGGCGGCAAGGGCGGCACCATTTGGGCAGTCGCCGACCGCAATATCAACACGCTCGTCGATTTCCGCTTCTCCAAAATGCACAAGGCTCGCAATGGCGAGCCTGGCCGTGGCGCAGATTGCTATGGCAAGGGCGCCGATGACATCCACCTGCGCATGCCGGTTGGCACCTTGATCATCGACAACGCGAGCGGCGAAATCCTGGCCGATCTGACCGAACACGGCCAGACCGAAATGCTGGCCAAGGGCGGCGAAGGCGGCTGGGGCAATATCCACTTCAAGTCCTCGACCAACCGCGCACCGCGCCAAAAAGGCGAGGGCAAGGAAGGCGAACGCCGCGAATTGCGCCTGGAACTGAAAGTCCTGGCGGACGTAGGCCTGCTGGGCATGCCGAACGCCGGCAAATCGACGTTCATTTCGGCCGTCTCGAACGCGCGTCCGAAAATTGCCGATTATCCATTTACCACCCTGCACCCGAACCTGGGTGTGGTGCGCGTGTCGCACGAGAAGAGCTTTGTGATCGCCGATATTCCTGGCTTGATCGAAGGCGCTTCCGAGGGCGCGGGCCTGGGCCATCAATTCCTGCGCCACTTGCAGCGCACGGGTCTGCTGTTGCACATCGTCGACCTGGCGCCGTTTGAAACCAACGTCGATCCTGTCAAGGAAGCCAAGGCGCTGGTCAAGGAATTGAAGAAGTACGACGAGTCGCTGGTCGACAAGCCGCGCTGGCTGGTGTTGAACAAGCTCGACATGGTGCCGGAAGAAGAGCGCAAGAAGATCGTCAAGGACTTCCTCAAGCGTTTCGCCTGGAAAGGTCCCGTCTTCGAGATTTCCGCGCTGAACCACCAGGGTTGCCCGGAACTGGTCAATGCCATCTACCAGCACCTGGAAGAGAAGAAACACAGCGAAAGCCGTGCCGAAGAAACGCAGATGACCGAAGAAGCACGCGGTATCTCGTCGATCGACCCGGATGATCCGCGTTTCAAGATCCTCGACTAAGCACCTTACCCTGATGTCGGTACAGACGGTCGCTGCCGCGTTCGCACGCAAGCAAGCGTGGCAGCGCCGTGTATTGCATCTGATCGCGTATGCTTACGGGCTGAGCGCGGTCGCCTGTCTGCTGTTCGCCGATGAAATGGCGGCCGGCATGGGCATCTTCCTCAACGGCGTCGATGGCTACAGCCAGTTCTACGCTTCCCATGTCGGTGTCTGGGGCGCTACCGCGCTCCTGGCGCTGTTCGCGGCACGGCAGGGCGAACTGCCCGTCCTCGGCGATATCACTGCAATGTTGGTCCTGGCGCAGCCCGCCGGCCGTCTGTTCGCGGCCATCAGCTTCGGCTTGCCCCAGGGTTTTGTGTTGTTCATGTGCGCAATGGAGTTGACGGCGGGGCTGGCCTTGCTGCTGCTGCGTCCTGCGCGCTGACGTCTATTAAGTGAAGAGCGCCGCCCCATGGATTCCGTGATTCAAAAAGCTACCCGCATCATCATCAAAGTCGGCTCCTCGCTGGTCACCAACGATGGCCGCGGACTCGACCATGCTGCCATCGCGCGCTGGGCCGCGCAGATTTCCGGCTTGCGCGCCCTCGGCAAGGAAGTCGTGCTGGTGAGTTCCGGCGCCATCGCCGAAGGCATGCTGCGCCTCGGTTTCGAGCAGCGCCCCACCGATATCCACGAATTGCAGGCGTGCGCCGCCGTCGGCCAGATGGGCCTGGCGCAAATCTATGAAAGCAGCTTCCGCGCCCACAGCCTCGGCACGGCGCAAGTGCTGCTCACGCACGCCGACCTGGCCGACCGCGAACGCTACCTGAACGCCCGCTCCACCCTGACGACCCTGCTGCGCCTGGGCGTGGTGCCGATCATCAATGAAAACGATACCGTCGTCACCGATGAAATCAAGTTCGGCGACAACGATACCCTGGGCGCCCTGGTCGCCAACCTGATCGAGGCCGATGCGCTGGTCATTCTGACGGACCAGCACGGCCTGTTTTCGGCCGACCCGCGCAAGGACCCGAACGCCTACCTGATCACGCAAGGCATCGCCGGCGATCCGGCCCTGGAAGCGATGGCGGGCGGCGCCGGCAGCAGCCTGGGGCGTGGCGGCATGCTGACGAAAATCCTCGCCGCCAAGCGCGCCGCCAAGTCCGGCGCCCATACCATCATCGCCTGGGGGCGCGACAGCGACGTGCTCAGCCGCCTGGCACAGGGCGAAGCGATCGGCACGCAGTTGCTGGCGCAAACGGGCCAATTGACGGCGCGCAAGCAGTGGATGGCCGATCATCTGCATACGGCCGGCGCCGTCGTGCTCGATGCGGGCGCCGTACAAAAGCTGCGCCAGGAAGGCAAATCCTTGCTGCCGATCGGCGTGACGGGCGTGAACGGCGAATTTGGCCGCGGCGCCGTCATCACCTGCGTCGACGCGCACGGCGTGCCCGTGGCGCGCGGCCTGTCGAACTACACGAGCGGCGAAGCGCGCCGCATCATGCGCAAGCCGTCCACCGAGATCGAAGCGATACTCGGCTACATGGAAGGCCATGAGCTGATCCATCGCGACAATATGGTGTTGTTGTAGGTTGGATTAGCGGCGAACGCCGCGTAATCCGACGCCACCACCGGCCAACAAGGTCGTCGGATTACGGCGCCTTGCGCCTAATCCGACCTACGCAGCAACGACATCGGCCCTATTCGGGCCGTTGCTTACACCACGGCCGGCATCGGTGATTTGTCCTTGTAATCGCACAGGTCGGCGATCATGCAGTTCCAGCATTGCGGCTTGCGCGCCGTGCAGGTGTAGCGGCCGTGCAAGATCAGCCAGTGGTGGGCGTCGTGCAGGAATTCCTTGGGCACGAATTTGAGCAGCTTTTGCTCGACGATATCGACATTCTTGCCTGGCGCAATGCCGGTGCGGTTCGAGACGCGGAAGATATGCGTGTCGACGGCCATCGTCGGTTCGCCAAATGCCGTGTTCATGACCACATTGGCCGTCTTGCGGCCCACGCCGGGCAAGGCTTCCAGCGAAGCGCGGTCGCGCGGCACTTCGCCGCCGTGCTGATCGAGCAGGATCTGGCAGGTGGCGATGACGTTCTTCGCCTTGGTGCGGAACAGGCCGATGGTGCGGATGTAGCTGGCCAGCTCGTCGACGCCCAGGGCCAGTATCTTGGCCGGCGTATTGGCGACCGGATACAGCAGGCGCGTGGCCTTGTTGACGGACACGTCCGTTGCCTGCGCCGACAGCAGCACGGCGATCAGCAGCTCGAACGGCGTCGTGTATTCGAGTTCCGTTTTCGGGGAAGGATTGGCGGCGCGGAAGCGCGTAAAGATTTCCAGGCGTTTGGCAGCGTTCATGCGTCTTTTTTCGGTGTCGTGGGGGCGGGCGGGGCGGTATCCGTGCTGGCGGCGGCGGCCTTGGCGCGCGCGCGCTCCATGGCGGCGGCGATGATGGCGCGCTTGCGCTCCTTTTCCGCCAGTTCATCTGGCGTGACGGGCACTTCCTGCGTCACTTCCTGCATCTTGGCGACGGCCTTGGCGGCCAGGCGCGCATCGTTGGCCTCGGCTTCGCGGCGCAGCCGCTGCGTGCGGAAATCGTGGCGCGCGCGCGCATCGTCCGCATCCATCTGGCTCCAGGCATCCCAGCCCGTGGCGTCGCCGCTGACGGGGTACATGACGATGCAGTCGACGGGGCAGGGTGCCACGCACAGGTCGCAGCCCGTGCACAGGCTGGTCACGACCGTATGCATCTGCTTGGCGGCGCCGACGATGGCGTCCACGGGACAGGCCTGGATGCACAGGGTACAGCCGATACACAGCGATTCGTCGATGTAGGCGACAGATCGCGGACGTTCGAGGCCGTTGACGGGATTGAGCGGAATGACTTTTTTGCCCAGCAAGCCGGCCAGGCGCACGATGCCCTGCGCGCCGCCCGGTGGGCACTGATTGATGTCGGCGCTGCCTGCGGCTATCGCTTCCGCATACGGGCGGCAGCCGTTGTAGCCGCATTTGGTGCATTGCGTTTGCGGCAGCAAGTCTTCGATCTGGTCGGCAAGTGAGGCAGGGGCAGGGTGCGGCACGGTCATCTTCCACGGTAAAACGTCATTATCGGCCATCTGGGCCGCGCACAAGTAAAAACCTGTTTTGTAGGAGGGGATAGCGGGTGCCAGGGCCGGCTGTTGCAGGCGCGCCGCAATCGTATTTTATTTCCCTTGGGAATGTCAAAGTGCAAATAAACAACTTTGCAATTCCTTTTTTTTGTGGGAGCATGATTTTCATCAAGCTAGTAATCAAAAAGCCGACCGCCAGTCCTGTTGTCGCCCCCTGTGAGGCGTACCAGGTCATAGGAGCAAAACATGCGTTTCCTCCGGACAGTTGGTTTGCCCTTCTGTTTATTCATGCACTCCACACTTGCCCTTGCATACGGGCAGGCTGGCTCTCCCATGGCGGCGCCGGGCGCTGCCAGCTCGCGCATCGTCCGCTTCGCGGCGGAAGACTGGCCTCCCTTTATTTCCCGCAGCCTGCCTGCCGACGGCATGTCGGGCGCCATGGTCAGCGCCGTCTTCGAACGCATGGGCTATGTCGTCAAATATGAGTATTTTCCCTGGAAGCGCGCCATGCAGTTTGGCCTGGCCAGTCCCCGCTACGCAGGTTTCCTGGCCGTCTGGCGCACGCCCGAACGGGAAAAACTCTGTCATTTTTCTGTTCCGGTTGGTAACACGCAAGGTGTGCTGGCCTACCTGAAGGAGGATGGCGTGCCCGGCGCCGCCCTGACTGATCTGGGCAAGCTGCGCATCGGCACCGTGGCCGGTTATTCGAATGGGGAGCAGTTCGATGGCATGGTGGCGCGCGGCGAGCTGAAGACGGAAGAGGGCTTGAACGATGCGACGAATCTGAAGAAGCTGTTAATCAAGCGTTATCGCGTGATCGTCATCGAGCGCCATGTGCTGCAGCACTTGCTGATGGGACGCAACTTCAGCAAGGCCGAGCGCGAGCGCATCGCCATCATCGATACCGTCTTCAAGGAGCGCCCCGTGCACGTGTGCTTCCAGCGCGATGCCGAGGGGGCGGCCCGGCAAAAGCGCTTCAATGAGGCGGCGCGCGATATCGACACGGCCCGCCTGGAACGCGATTACTGGAAGCGGCTCGATCAGAGCCTGGCGACGGCCCCATTCTCCCCCTAGGACTGCGCGCCGCTGTTGTTCGTTGCCAAAACGAAATATCTAAATACGAAACCATTCGTTCTTGTTTGTTTGTCCATCCTTTAGTCTGCAGCCACTGTGTTGACGACTTTGAAAGGATGTTTTCGTATGCCGGAATTGATGCACAAGCAAGATATCGCCCCGCGCCGGCGGCAATTGGCGCACGCCGTCTCGTTGGCCGTGCTCGTGCTGGGAGCGCATGGCGCGGCCCATGCGCAAGCGCCGCTGGACACCGTCATCGTCACGGGTGCGCGCGGCACGGGCCGCACAGTAGCCAACAGCGCCGCGCCGATCGACGTGATCAGCGCGCAGCAATTGCAGGCCACGGGCAAGTTGAACCTGCTCGACGCGCTCGATACGGCCTTGCCATCGTTTAACTTGCCGGCCCGCGTGCAGCCCGACCTGGGCAGCATCGTGCGCGCGGGCCAGCTGCGCAACCTCGACCCCTCGCATACCTTGGTGCTGGTCAACGGCAAGCGCCGGCATACGACGGCCATCGTCAATGAGGATGGTTTTCCCGGTTCCGTCGCCACCGACCTGGCCCTGATCCCCACGGGTGCCATTGCCCGCGTGGAAATCCTGCGCGACGGCGCCTCCGCCATCTACGGTTCCGACGCCATCGCCGGCGTCATCAACATCATCCTGAAAGCGGATGACAAGGGCAGCTTCAGCACGCAGCTCGGTTCCACCTACGACGGCGACGGCACCAACGGTTCCGCGCGCATCGATGGCGGCACGCGCCTGGGCGAGCACGGCTTTGCCCACTTCGGCGCCGAAGTCCAGCGCCAGGGCATTGCCGTGCGCAATTTCGGACTGAATCCCGCCTACCTGTCGTATCCGGCCGTGCGCAACAGCGATGGCCAGCTGGTCAAATTGGGGCCGAACAACAGCTTGCCGGCCGGCGCCTCGCCGAACCCGGCTGAAGCGACGCGCAACAGCAATCCGTGGCGCAATACGGGTGTGCCGCAAAGCACGACCGCCTCGCTCAGCGCCAATCTTGGCTATGACGTGTCGAACGAGGTACAACTGTACGGTTTCGGTACCTACGCGCACCGCAATGCCCGCTCGGCGCAGAATTTCCGCCTGCCCAATACCATTTTCAATAACAACAAGGGCTTGCTGGCCGTGTATCCCGACGGCTTCACGCCGTATGAAACGACGAGCGAAAACGACTTTTCCTTGACGGGCGGCATCAAGGGCGAGACGGCCGGTTGGAGCTGGGATATCAGCAGCACCTATGGCCGCGACGATATCGACGTGGGCGTGGAAAACTCGGCCAACTACTCGCTGACCTATCCGGGAGGTAAGACGGATTTTGACATCGGCAATCAGCGCTACAGCCGCTCGACGACGAATGCGGACGCACGCCGTCCCGTGCAGCTGGGCTTGAGCGAGCCGGCCGATCTCAGCATCGGTCTCGAGTACTCGCATGAAACCCAGCAGCGCAGCCCGGGCGAACCCGCTTCCTGGCAGGGCAGCGGTTCGTCGGCGCTGGCCGGCTACCTGCCCGTCGATGCGTCCGACACGGCGCGCCACAGCTATGCGGCGTATGTTGGCCTGGGCGCGAAGCTGACGCCGCAATGGCTGCTCGACACGGCCTTGCGCGCCGAAAAATATTCCGATTTCGGCAGCAAGACGACGGGCCGTTTGTCCGCCCGTTATGACATCACGCCCGCCGTGGCCTTGCGCGGCACTGTCAGCAACGGTTTCCATGCACCTAGCCTGGTGACGCAGTCATATTCGAACACGTCCGACCATGCGGGCGTGCCCTACACCCTGGCACAGCCCAATTCCGTTGCCGCGCGGGCCTTGGGCGCGCAAGCGTTAAAACCGGAAAAATCGACGAATCTGTCGGCCGGGCTGACCTTTAACCCCACGCCGACCCTGCGCCTGGCCGTTGACGCGTATCAAATCAAGGTCAGCGACCGCCTGGGCGTGTCGTCGAACATCGGCATCGACCGCAGCTCGGGCGCGGCGCTCGATGGCAGCGGCCGGCAACTGACGGCGGCGCAAGCGGGCGTCATTGAAAACCTGCTGCGCTCGGCTGGCTTGGCGGTGGGCAATGGCCTCGTCGCGCATTACTTTGCCAACGTGGGCGACACGCGCACGCGCGGCGTCGACTTCACGGCCGAGGATGTGCTGCGCGTGGCCGACGGCAAGCTGCGCTGGACGGCGGCCGCGAACATCAACCATACGAGCCTGGTGGGCAAGGCGGACCTTCCCGCCGTGCTGCAAGGCTTGCCGAACATCGGCACCCTGAGCAAATCGGCCGAGTACGACTTGCTGTACCGCGCGCCGCGCGACAAGGAAATCATCACGCTGGCGTATGAAAAAGCCGGCTGGACATTCAATGTACGCGAGACGCGCTACGGCAAGCTCAAGCGCCTGAACGCCATCACGGGCGGCGACTACCAGCTGAAAGCGGCCTTCGTGACGGATGTCAGCATCGGCTACGACATCAGCAAGCGCATCAACGTGACGGTGGGCGCCAACAATGTCTTCGACCAGAAGCCGGGTCAGGTGCCGCGCGAAGCGCGCAGCGCCGCCAGCCTGGCGCAGTACACGGGCGCGTATGACAACTCGGGACCGCTGGGCGTGCTGGGCGGCTATTACTACGCCCGCGCCACTGTCTCGTTCTGATTTTCCCATCCCTCTACCGATCATCAAGAACAGGAAATCCTATGTCTGAACACAATCAACACGCCACCATCGATCTGGAATGGGCGAATCTCCTTTCGCCGCAGCGCCGCACGGTCTTGCGCGGCGGCGGCCTGGTGGCGGCGCTGGCCGCCTCGGGGCTGGCGGGAACGGCGCTGGCGCAGGATGGCGCGGTAAAACGAGTCAAGCCGCCACCCGCTAAAAGCCCATGGGGCGAGCATACGGATACGGCGCCCACGCCGCGCCCCGTCAGCGTGCGCCCCGGCGAGGAAACCTTGCCGAGCAAGCCGCGCGCCTACACGGATATCGAGAGTTATCACGCGCATATCTATTTTGACGAAGACAGTTACCAGAAGGCGGCGCTGATACGCAAGTGGGCGGCCGAGCGCTTCCAGATCGAGCTGGGCGACTGGAATCTGGAGCCGCGCGGCCCCCACGTGACGCCGTCGTTTTACTTTGGCTTTACGAATGACCTGTTACCGGTGATCGTGCCGTGGCTGCAGCTCAACAGCCTGGGCCTGACGATATTGATCCACCCGAATACGGAAGATCCGCGCGCCGACCACCTGTATTACGCGCTGTGGGTGAACCGTTCGCAGCCCGTGAACGGCTATGCGATGAAGAAGCCGGGACCGGGCGAGCCAAGGGTCGAGCAAATCTTTGTCAATACGCGCCCGACGGTGAAAATCGAACGGGCATGAGCGAGGCATAAAAGAAAACGCCACGCCAGTATGAACTGGCGTGGCGTTTCGATGGGTATGCCGTGTATCAGCCGTGTTTCTGGATGAATTCGCCGATTTTCGGGCAAATGATCTCGCGCCAGCGGCGGCCCGAGAAGATACCGTAGTGGCCGCATTTCGGCGCCACGAAGTCTTGCTGCATGTCGGCAGGGATGCCCGAACACAGATCATGCGCCGCTTGCGTCTGGCCGGCACCGGAAATGTCGTCCAGCTCGCCTTCCACGGTAAACAGCGCCACGTTCGTGATGTCTTGCGGACGCACCAGCTGGCCACCCACTTTCCACGTACCCTTCGGCAGGCTGAATTCCTGGAAAACCGTTTTAATGGTTTCCAGGTAGTACTCGGCCGGCATGTCCAGTACGGCGTTGTACTCGTTGTAGAACTGGCGGTGGCCTTCCGCCGGCTCGTCATCGCCCGTCACCAGGTGCATGTAGAACTCGCGGTGGCTTTGCGCGTGGCGGCCCGGGTTCATGGCGATGAAGCCGGCGTGCTGCAGGAAGCCCGGATACACCTTGCGGCCAAAGCCTGGGTAGTTCGGCGGCACCGCGTAGATCACGGTGTTTTCAAACCACGAGAACTTCTTTTCCGTCGCCAGGTTGTTCACTTGCGTGGGCGAGCGGCGCGGGTCGATCGGGCCGCCCATCATCGTCATGGTTTTCGGCATGTGCGGATCTTTTGCCGTCGCCATCAGCGAGATGGCGGCCAGCACGGGCACGGTTGGTTGACAGACGGAAATCACGTGCAAATCAGGCGCCAGCAGGCGGATGAATTCTTGCACATAATAAATGTAGTCATCGAGGTGGAACGGGCCTTCCGTCAGCGGTACCATGCGCGCGTCCGTCCAGTCGGTAATGTAGACATCGTGCTCGGCCAGCAAGCCGCGCACGGTATCGCGCAGCAGGGTCGAGTGGTGACCGGACAGGGGGGCAACCAGCAAAACTTTGGGCTGTTGCAAGCCAGAAGCTTCTTTTTTGAAGTGAATCAGGCGGCAAAACGGTTTTGTCACGACAACGTGTTCGCGGATGTCGACGCTCTCGCCCTGGACGAGAACGGATTTGATATCGAATTGCGGTTTTTCGTAGTCTTTGCCAAGGCGGTACATCAGCTCGTAGCCGGCTGCGATGCGTTGCGAAAACGGGGTGTGGGCCAGAGGGGAAACCGGGTTGGTAAATAACTTGGAGGACATGTCTGCCCATTGCATCACCGGAGTGAGGAAAGAGCGTTGCAGTTCGTGCAGTTGGTAAAGCATATAGAGTCCTTGTTTGATTCCAAGCGCCAATATCGGCTCAAATATCATAATCCAATTTTACGATATTTGTTGAGGACAAAATGTGCTTTACCGCGCATAGGTCCACTGTTTGCGCATAGTTGTGACAGCGCGCCACAGTTACGTGGATAGAGCTGCAACGATGCTTTAAAAGCAAAAAAAGCAGCGTTTCCGCTGCTTTTTGTCTGTTTTTTGCCGCCACGCCCCTGCGGGGAAGAATATCCATCCCCGCCGGAATTGCCGCCGCAGCTGCCGTGCGCTTAGCGCACCAGCATGTCGAGCTTGTCCTTGACGTCCTTGTATTGCTCCGCTTCCGGCAAGGCAGCTTTCGTCTTGGTGATCGAAGGCCAGTTACGGGCCAGATCGACGTTGATCTTGATGAAGGCTTGCTGGTCGCCCGGCACGTCCTCTTCCGCGAAAATCGCGTTCACCGGGCACTCTGCCACGCAGACGGCGCAGTCAATACATTCGTCCGGATCGATTGCCAGGAAGTTCGGGCCTTCCCGGAAACAATCTACCGGGCAGACATCGACGCAGTCGGTATAGCGACAGGCGATGCAGGATTCGGTGACAACGTGGGTCATAACAGTCCTATCAATTTGGGGGAGGTGCTGTAGCGCCTGCAGGAACCTCGGCGGCGCATACTAAAGCAAAGCATTGTATTTTAAGGCAATTCGCTATTTCTCACAAATCCCGCTTATATACAATACATATAAGCAAATTCATTTTTTGGCAGTGTCATTGCCGCGCAGAGCGGGCAATTCAGCGACTATCCGGGACGTTGCCATGAAGAACGCGGCAAGAACGCGACAGTCGCCCGATGCTGCAGGGGGCAGGGCGGGGGATGTGCTGGCTTGCCGTGTGGTGTTTTTGTTTTACTCAAATCAAGATCGGCACAAATAAGTGCCGGAACACTCAGGCGCTGGCGCGTATTTGCGCCAGCAATTGCTGCCATCGTGCGTTTTCAGCGCTGCCATCCTCGGCAAACGTGATGGTGCGGCGCGCGGTGGGCGCATCGACGGTGATCTGCCAGCGGGGAATATCGGCGCCCACCTGTTTACCCGTGGCCTGCGGCTGCGTGAAAAAGCCACTGCTGGCCAGTGCCGCTTCCAGCCTGGGGCCAGCGGGATGGGCTTGCGTATCGATCTCATACTGTTCGCTCAGGCCGGCAAAGCCGCCGCTGCTGCGGGCTGAAATTTTCATGCTGCTCCTTGCTGTTGTGGGTGGTGTGGGCCGCGCCATGGCCTGCCGCTGCTGCGGCTGGCCTGAAGCGGACGCGCTGGTGCGCTGCCTTGCATGGGACTGTTTACCGGGGACCGTAACTGCGGCACCAGGCGGCCAGCGCTTCGCGCTCCGCTTCGAGCAACTGGTCCGATTCGCTGTATTCCGCATGGTTCATGGTACCGCAGCAGGCGCGCCGGTCTTGCACGGCGCCGTCTTCGTCGACGATATCGGGGGCAAACGTCATTTGCCCATCCTCCGTCATGGCATTGGCCTTGAGCACTTCGCGCACGGTAAAGCTGTTGCGGATAAAGTCCAGGTAGGCGCCATTGCCGTCGGCCTGGGCGATGGTCAGCATGTGGCCGGCCACGTCGGCATAGGTGGCGGCCTGGTCGGGCGATGCCACCAGCGCGCGCAGGACCAGGCTGCGCAGGTAGTCGCCGCAGCGGTGCAGCACGGCCGCATCGTCTTCCAGCTGGGGCTGGCGTTCGTGGGCAAAGATGTCGGCCAGGATGTCGTAGATGGCGCCCGTAAACACTTGCGAAATGGCGTGCACTTCCGTGCCCGCTTCGGACAATTTGATGTCATTGTCGGCATTGCGCAAGCCATTCGGCCGGCCCAGGGCCAGGCCGAACTGCTCGGCCAGGTCGGCCAGGAAGGTCTTGTCATGCAGGTCGGATTTCGTTTGCGCGATCACCGCTTCCACCTGGTCCAGCTGCGACAGGGCCAGGAAGATGGCCGTCAGGTCGCCGAACGATTCGTGCAAGCCGCCCGTTTGCGGCGGATTATTGCTGAGCAGCCAATTCGGCTTGAGGCCATCGAGCACGGCGTGCCCCGTTTCATGCGAGACGATGTCGAGCGAGCGGCAGGTGTAGACGCGCTCGGTGGCGCCGCTGGGGATGAAGTCGCCGAACTTGAGCGCCTTGTCGCTGCGACTGTAATACGCATTCATGACGTTGGGCAAGCCATGCGGGAACACGCGCAGCGGTGCCGTATTGCTGGCGCTGTTCCATTGCCAGGGCAGGGGCGGCGCCGTGTCGTTGCTGGCCAGCGCGCGCTGGTACATGGTGAGTGTCATGCGCACGATGGCAAACGTGTGCACGGCGTCGAACTGGTCGGTGTTGGGCGAGACGATGAAGTCGCCGAAGGCGTTCGGGCTGACCTGCGCGATGCCCGGTTCGCCAAACGTGATGCGCGCGTCGCGCGGGCCTTGCAGGATCAGTCCGGGCAAAAAGGCTTTACGGGTGCCCAGGTCGCTGACGGACGGATCTTGCTTCCAGATCAGCACGCGTGAACCGACGGGCACGGCGGCCAGGTTGCGCACCGTTGCCTCCGTCAGGCGTGGCGGGCCCGGCTGCAGGGTCAGTTGCGCATTCTTGCGGTGCTGGCGGTAGGGCGCCGAGGGGGTAGGGACATAGCCGACGGGCAGGGACACGCATTTGGTCAGGACGGCTTCGACCGGCACGATGACTTTCTGGTCCATGGTAGTTCTCCTAGACACGCGCAACTGGAACTGGAATAGTCGTCCCGCTTCGGCGCGTCCTGTTTGATTCCGCGCAAACGATGCGCGGGAAGGACGGGCTTTTTGGGCCGTCAGGCGCCCGCTGCGGCCGTGCCTGCCGCATGGCGGCTGGTATGATGCTGGCCGTATTGCCCCGTTTTTATAATAAAAGGATCGTTTGATGGCGGATATAAATATAGTTCAGCAACATAAGCTGACAGCAGCAAAGGCGCGCGAAGCAGCGCAGCAAGTGGCCGACAAGCTGGCCCAGGAATATGACCTGGCGTGCGCCTGGGATGGCGATGTGCTGCGCTTCGAGCGCAGCGGTGTCGATGGTTCGCTGACCCTGGAAAAAGAACAGGCGCAACTGCAAATCAAGCTGGGTTTCATGCTCAGCGCCTTCGCCTCCACGATTGAAGGCAAGATCGCCGAGAAGATGCGCAAGGTGTTTACCGAGCCGGCTTGATGGCGTTTCACCCGCTTGCCTGGCGCCCGGTTTGGTGCTAGGGAGCGTGTCGCGGCGATGGGCGAAAAGACGATGAAAACATGTCGCTTTTCGCCTTTTTTACGTCCGACTGTACGCTGGCGAACATTGCTAGCACATTTCTATTTGGAAAGCCATTGGACTTTGATGGCTTTTTGCGTTATACTTGAGTCATATTTACAACAGCTACACCGCGTTTCACCTTCTGCTTCGCAGTACTCTCCGCTCGCTGAGTGGTGAATAATTCTTCGGGTTTTACACCCGCATCCAGTTTAAAAGTAGCTTGGTCGATTTTTTTTTCGGTCAAATACATTTGGTGCCATGTATTTGCATGGCGCTAGCGTTGTTAAAAGTCCTGAACCACAGCCTCTTTTAGCACGCACACGGCACCCCGGCACCGGCTTTGGCCATCCGCTGGTCACACGCGTGTCACCCCCTGTTTCCTGTCGCTCCCGTGCGCATTGTGCGCCGTGGCGTAGCCGACGCAACAGGGTTTGCTGATTCCCGCCGCAAGCTAGCAGGCTTGCTGGGTTTCAATCCATTCGTCAAATCGAGGGAGAACCACATCGTGGCAAAACAAATTATTATCGACCATGTGTTCAAAGTGTTCGGCGACAAGCCAGAAGAAGCACTTGAACTCGTCCGTCAGGGTGCCAGCAAGCAGGACATCCTGGCCAAGACCGACTGCACCATCGGCGTCTTCGACGCCACCTTTACCATTGAAGCGGGCGAGATTTTCGTCATCATGGGCCTGTCCGGTTCGGGCAAGTCGACCCTGGTGCGCATGCTGAACCGCCTGATCGAGCCGACCGCCGGCCGCATCCTGATCGACGGCAACGACATCAATACCTTGCCGGACGCTCAGCTGCGCGCCCTGCGCCGCAAGGACATCAGCATGGTGTTCCAGTCGTTCGCGCTGCTGCCGCAAATTACCGTGCTCGACAACACTGCCTTCGGCATGGAACTGGCCGGCATGCCGAAAGCCGAGCGCCATGCGCTGGCCCAGCAAGCGCTGGAGCAAGTGGGCCTGGACGGCTACGGCGCCAGCTATCCCGACGAATTGTCGGGCGGCATGCAGCAGCGCGTGGGCCTGGCCCGTGCGCTGGCGTGCGATCCATCGATTTTGCTGATGGATGAAGCGTTTTCCGCGCTCGATCCGATTATCCGTACGGAAATGCAATCGGAACTGCTGCGTTTGCAGCAAATCAAGCGCCGCACCATCGTCTTCATTTCGCATGACCTCGACGAAGCCATGCGCATCGGCGACCGCGTTGCCATCATGAAAGACGGTCACGTGGTGCAAGTGGGCACGCCGGAAGAAATCCTGCGCAAACCGGCCAACGATTATGTGCGCAACTTCGTGCGCGGCGTCGATGCGGCGGCCGTCTTCAAGGCCAGCGATATTGCCCGCAAGAGCCAGATCGTCGTGTCGGAATCGCCGAGCCGCGGTTCGCGCGCCGCGCTGTCGATGCTGGAAGAGCAGGATCGCGCGTTTGCCTACGTCGTCAATCCACAGCGCAAGTTCCTCGGCGTCGTCTCGGCCGATTCGCTGCGCAGTGCGCTCGACGGCCATGTGGGTCCGCTGGGCCTGGCCCATGCCTATCTGCCCGACGTGCAGACCATCGATGCAGACGAGCCCGTCGCCGGCCTGTTCGGCCAGGTGGCGCAACTGCCTTACGCCGTCCCTGTGGTGGCCAATGACGGCAGCTTCCGCGGCGCCATCAGCAAGACGACCTTGCTGAAGTTCCTCGACCGCGACACGCCAGCCATAGCCGAACAACAACAGAAAGGACAAGCATGAACCCAAGCACCGTTTCCACAGTAGAACCTGTTGTTGAACAGGCCGCCCAGATCAATCCCTGGGCGCTGACGCCGCCCACCGACGCCAGCACCGCCTGGCTCGACGCCGCCGCACCCGCCGTGCAGCCGGAACATGCGGCCGGCTTTCATCTGACGCAGATTTTCGACGGTTCGCTGCCGCTGGAAAGCTGGATCAACCAGGGCCTGGGCTGGGTCGTGGCCCATTTCCGCCCCTTCTTCCAGGCCGTGCGCGCGCCCATCGACAGCGTGCTGTCCGGCGTGGAAGGCGTGCTGCTGGCGGCCCCGTCGCTGACGGTGATCGCCATCATCGGCTTGCTGGCTTGGCAATTTACGAGCCGCACCCTGGCCATCGGCACCGTGCTGGCGCTGCTGCTCGTGTCGATGCTGGGCATCTGGCCGGAAGCCATGACGACCCTGTCGCTGGTGTTGACATCGCTGGCCTTCTGCCTGGCCATCGGCTTGCCGCTCGGTATTTTCCTTGCCAGCAGCGACCGCGCACAGAATATCCTGCGCCCCCTGCTCGATGCCATGCAGACGACGCCCGCCTTCGTTTACCTGGTGCCGGTGGTGATGCTGTTCGGTATCGGTAATGCGCCGGGCGTGATCGTCACGATCATCTTTGCCCTGCCGCCGCTGGTGCGTTTGACCAACCTCGGCATCCGCCAGGTGCGTCCCGACCTGATCGAAGCGGCTCGCGCCTACGGTGCCTCGCCGTGGCAGTTACTGACCCGCGTGCAGTTTCCGCTGGCCATGCCGTCCATCATGGCCGGTATCAACCAGTCGCTGATGCTGTCGCTGTCGATGGTCGTGATCGCCTCGATGATCGCCGTCGGTGGTCTGGGCCAGATGGTATTGCGCGGCATCGGCCGCCTGGACATGGGTCTGGCAACGGTTGGTGGCCTCGGCATCGTGCTGCTGGCCATCACCCTGGACCGCCTGACGCAAGCGATGGGCCAGCCACGCCGCGGCGTGCGCCACTGGTACCAGACGGGTCCCGCCGGTTTCGTGCTGCGCCTGGTGCGCGGCAACACGGAGAAAAATAATGTTGAACAGCAAGCAACGCTGGCCAACGCACAATAAGAAAGGATTTACATGCATCAAATTGACAATTTTAAAGTGACGCAAAAATCGCAACGCAAGTTCCAGCTGTTTTCCGCCCTGGCCATCGCCGCCATGGCCCTGACCACCAGCCTGGCCATGGCGCAGACGCCGGCCGCAGCTGCCGATGCGCTGCCCGGCAAGGGCGTCAAGGTGCAGCCGCTGCAAAGCTCGATCGCGGAAGAAACCTTCCAGACCATGCTGGTCGACAAGGCGCTGGAAAAGCTCGGCTACGAAGTGCAGCCGATCAAGGAAGTGGAATATCCGACCGCGCATATCGCCATCGCCAATGGCGACGCCACCTTCATGGCCGTGCACTGGGACCCGATGCACAAGGATTTCTATAACAATGCGGGCGGCGACGCCAAGCTGTCGCGCACGGGCCAGTATGCGGGGCCTGCCGCGCAAGGTTATTTGATCGACAAGGCGACGGCTGTGAAGTACAACATCACGAATATCGACCAGTTGCGCGATCCCACCCTGGCCAAGCTGTTCGACCACGATGGCGATGGCAAGGCCGACTTGACGGGTTGTAACCCCGGCTGGGGCTGCGAAGCGCTGATCGAGAACCACATGGATGCGTACAAATTGCGCGAAACGGTAACGCACGTGCAGGGCAGCTATGCGGCTCTGATCGCCGATACCCTGGGCCGTTACAAGCGCGGCGAACCGATCCTGTACTACACGTGGACGCCGTACTGGGTCAGCGGCGTGCTGGTGCCGGGCAAGGATGTGGTCTGGCTGAAAGTGCCGTTCTCGGCCAATCCGGACAAGGTGAACACCCGCCTCGACGATGGCAGCGATTACGGTTTTGCCGTCAACACGGCGCGCATCGTATCGAACAAGGCCTGGGCGGAGAAGAATCCGGCCGCGGCCAAGCTGTTCGAAGTGATGCAATTGCCCGTGGCCGACATCAATGCGCAGAACGAGCGCATGCGCCGCGGTGAAAGTACGCAAGCCGATATCGCGCGCCATACGGCCGGCTGGATCAAGTACCACCAGCAAACGTTTGACGGCTGGATCGCGCAGGCGCTGGCGGCGGCAAAAAAGTAAATTACGGCTGATGCAGGCGTAAAAAAAGTGGCTACCGGTTTGGTAGCCACTTTTGCGTTAACGGCCTGTTTTGGTGGTTTTTGGTGAGTTTTCAGCCGTTTTCGGCCAGTTTCAGGTGCAAAATGGGGAAAGGCTTGCCAAAGGGGTCGCATTCCGAGCGGCTTTCCTCGATAAATCCCAGGTGGCGGTAAAAGCCATGGCCCTGCGTGTTGTGCGCGTTGACGTCGACGGCCGTGGCTTGCAGGCTGGCGATGGCGTGCTGGACCAGCGTGCGGCCGGCGCCGTTGCCCCGTTGATCGGGATGCACGAACAGCATCTTGATCTTGGCGTGCTCGACGCACAGGAAGGCGTAAGCGCTGCCATCGGCATCGCGCAGCACGTGCAGCAGGCGTTCGGCCGTCACTCTGGCCAGCTCATCGCGAACGAAGGGCATGAGGAAAGCGATATCGCTGTCGGCGAGGAAATCGTGGGTGGCGCGTACGGACAGGTGCCAGACGTCGAACAAACGGGGCAGGTCGGCGGCATGGGCCAGGGAAATCGGTGATGGTGTCATGCGGAAATAATAACATTGCCCCGGGCTGTGCCGGGGCAGGGGGATGATCAGTCCTTCAAGTCTTCGATCAGGTCGATGTATTGCTGCTGCGCATCTTCCTTCGACGTGCCGGCCAGGGCCGCCCAGGCGTCGAACTTGGCGCGGTTGACGAAGTCGGTCATGCCAGGGCGCTCGCCCGTGGCGTCGCCGCTCGATGCTTGCTTGAACAAGGCATAGATTTTCAGCAAGGTCATATTGTCCGGACGCTCGGACAGGGTCTTGGAATCGAGCTGCGCTTGGTCGAATTGCTCTTGTAAACTCATGATGGCTCCTGTGTGCTGATGGAATCGCTGGAAAAGTGCGGCAGGCGCGGCGGAGTGGCCACCGTGCGTGCTGCAGTGCCTGACATCATAGTGAAAAAAGCGCGCCGTGCATTAGAGGACACACTCAAAACAAAAGCGCCGCCGCTGAATGAACAGGGGCGGCGCCAGGGACAGTCGCTCGAGCGCTGCGGAGTCGGTGCTTATACGCCCAGCAGTTCGACGTCGAAAATCAGGGTGGCGTTCGGTGGAATCACGCCGCCGGCGCCGCGGGCGCCATAGCCCAGTGCTGCCGGGATGATCAGCTGGCGCTTGCCGCCCACTTTCATGCCTTGCACGCCTTCGTCCCAGCCCTGGATGACGCGGCCGGCGCCCAGCGGGAATTCGAATGGGTCGTTGCGGTCCTTGCTCGAATCAAATTTCGAACCGGCGCTGCCGTCGTCGTTCTGCAGCCAGCCCGTGTAATGTACGACAACATTGTTGCCGGCTTGCGCTTCAGCGCCTTCGCCGACGACGGTATCGATGTATTGCAGGCCGGAAGCGGTAGTGGTGGTGGTCATGATAATCCTTGTGTAGGCGATGAAAGCTTCAGATTGTAGAGCAATGAGTTGCAAAGCGCCATTCCAGGCCCGCTGCAGGGAAAATGGGGAAGTTACGACGAGGTTTGGCGACGGCTTGTATTTAAGGGGGGATTTCACACAATAAATACGGTGTTCCACGTAAAATGCATGTTTTGTATTTAACAGTGATTTCTTCCATGTTCCGCAGTCTACGCCGCCTTGTTTTTTCCTCGCTGTGCCTGGTTTCCGCAATATCGACGGCGCAAGCCGAAGTGGTGGTGGTACTCAATTCCCGTGATGCTACGGTGCAACTGCTGGACCAGAAAACCTACGCCCCCCTGTCCACCTTTGCCGTCGGCAAGGAACCGCACCACCTGATGGAGACGCCGGACGGCAAGTCGCTGATCGTCGCCAGCTCCGTCGGCAACGAACTGATCTTCCTCGACCCCGTGTCGGGCCAGATCCAGCGCCGCATCAGCAACATCCTCGATCCCTACCAGATCGGCTTTTCGCCGGACCAGAAGTGGTTCATCTCGAACTCGCTGCGCCTGGACCGCATCGACCTGTACCGCTACGACGGCAAGAACCTGACCCTGGCCAAGCGCATCGCGCTGCCGAAGCTGCCCAGCCACATGGCCTTCACGGCCGACAGCACCATGGCTTTTATCACGCAGCAGGGCAGCAACCAGGTCAGCGCCATCGACCTGGCCACACAGACGGTGAAATGGACCATGCCCGTCGGCCCCGCGCCGGCCGGCATCACGATGACGCCCGACGGTAAATATTTGCTGGTTGGCATCATGGGCAGCGATTACGTGGAAGTGATCGACTGGCGCACGCAAAAGACCGTCAAGCGCATCAAGGCGGGCGCCGGCACGCATAATTTCCGCGCGCTCGGTGACAACCGCATGACGTTCGTGTCGAATCGCGTGTCGAACACGATCAACATCATCGACCAGCAAACCCTGGAAAACGTGGGCACCATCAACGTGCCCGGTGGCCCGGACTGCATGGAAATCACGCCCGATGGCAAGACCATGTGGGTCACCCTGCGCTGGATCAAGAAAGTGGCTGTGATCGATTTGACCACGCGCAAGGTGATCAAGACGATCCCCGTGGGCCGTTCGCCCCATGGCGTGTATTTCGCCACGCACTCGCCGCGCATGTGATGACGGGTGTGATGATGAAACGCCTGATTTCCGCGGGCCGCGTGCCCGCCGTGCTGCTGTGCGCCAGTGCCATGCTGTCGCCCGCGCATGCCGCCGCACCTGCCGCCGCTGTATCAGCCGCAGCTTCAGCGCCGGCCGCCTGCAAGGGCATGATCTACATGACGTTCGACACGGGCAGCCAGTCGCAAGCGCAATTGATCGCCGACGTGCTGAACAAGCGCCAGATCAAAGCCACGTTCTTCCTGGCCAACGAAAAGACCACGCGCGGCGATTATTCGCTCGACCCGTCGTGGGCGCCGTACTGGAAAGCCCGGGTCGCCGAAGGCCATGCGTTCGGCACGCATACGTTCGACCATGTGTACTGGAAGAAGGATCTGGCCAACGGCTTGATCCAGGTCAAGCCCCAGTTCGGCAAGGATGGCGGCAAGTTGGCATCGTTTACGGATCAGCAGTTCTGCGAGGAATTGCACCGCGTCGATACGCGCTTCCAGGAACTGACGGGCCGCAAGCTCGACCCGTTCTGGCGTGCGCCGGGCGGCTACACGTCGCCGCGCACCCTGGCGGCCGGCAGCGCCTGCGGCTACCAGCATGCGGGCTGGGCGCCGGCGGGGTATTCCGGCGATGAATTGCCTAGCGATAAGTATCCAAACGCCATGCTGCTGAAGAAAGCGCTGGCGAACTTGCGCAGCGGCGACATTTTCATTGCGCACATGGGCATCTGGTCGCGCAAGGATGCATGGGCGCCGGCCAACCTCGATGCCTTGATTTCCGGCCTGCAAGACAAGGGTTTCTGTTTTGCCACCCTGCGCGAGCATCCTGCCTACGCGCGGAAGAAGGGCCAGCCATGATGGCCGCCGACATCGTCAGCTTCGTCACGCCCGTCATCGATGCCGTGGTCGATGCGTTTGGCGTGGCGCAAGGCTGGCTGTTCCAGACTGTGGTGAATCCCCTCGTGTATCACCTGGGCTTTGGCGAATTTACGGAAGAGGCGTTCGAGGGCACGGAGTGGCTGCTGATCGGCCTGTGCGAACTGGTGCTGCTGTTTCTCGTGCTGCGCCCGCTCGAAGCCTGGATACCCGCGCAAAAGATCACCGACCCGCGCGCCCGCTGGAACGATTTTATTTACACGGTGCTGCACCGCATCGGCCTGTTTTCTGTCGTGGTGTTCTTTACGCTCGATCCGCTGATGGATGCATTGGCGGGTGCTTTGCGTTTCGACAATATCCATCCATTGAATCTGGAGTCGCTGTTGCCCGGCATCAGTCCCTTAGTCAGTTTTATCATTTATTTTGTGATACTGGACTTCGTCGACTATTGCTACCACCGTGCCTCGCACCATTTCGGCTGGTGGTGGGGCTTGCACAGCCTGCATCACAGCCAGCAAAACATGAATTTGTGGAGCGATGACCGCAACCACCTGCTCGACGACTTCCTGCGCGACGTGGTGATGGCGCTGGTGGCGCTCGGTATCGGCGTGCCGCCAGGGCAATATGTGCTGCTGGTGTCGATTTCGCGTATTTTGCAAAGCTTGCAGCATGCGAATGTGAGGATACACTTCGGCCGCATCGGCGAGCGGCTGCTGATCTCGCCCCGTTTCCACCGCACGCACCATGCGATCGGCGTGGGGCACGAGTCGAAAGGCAAAGGCAGCATGGGGGGCTGCAACTTCGGCGTGGTGCTGCCGATTTGGGATATGCTGCTGGGCACCGCGAATTTCTCGGCCGGCTATGCGCGCACGGGCGTGCGCGACCAGCTGGCCCGCATCGACAGCCATGGCGTGGGCCGGCCCGGGCGCAACTATGGCCGCGGCTTCTGGCAGCAGCAATGGCTGGGCCTGCGCCGCATGGTGGAATTTGCAAGAATCAAACGAAAAGGACGCCGTTGATGCGCAATGTGTTGAATTCGTATGGCCGTGCTTTCCTGTCGCAATTGCACGGCAGGATATTGCTGTTGAGCATCGCACCGTTCATCCTGTCGCTGATCCTGTGGGGCGCCCTGTTGTATGTGGGCTTGCAGCCGCTGATCGACAGCCTGCATGCGCTGTTTACGCAATATGACTTCTTCCGCACCAGCGGCCAGGTGTTGGCCACCTTTGGCCTGGGCATGCTGAAAGCGGTGATCGTGCCGTTGATCGCCATGTTCATGCTGTTGCCGCTGATGATCTTGACGGCGCTGATCTTCATGGGCCTGTTCGCCATGCCGGCCATCGGCCGGCATATCGGCGGGCGGCACTTTCCGCAGTTGGAAAAGAAGCATGGCGGCAGCCTGCTGGGCAGCGTCGGCACTTCGCTGGCGACGTTCCTGCTGTTCATCATCGTCTGGGTGCTCATGCTGCCCCTGTACGCGTTTCCGCCGGCCGCGCTGGTGGGGCAAGCCGTGCTGTGGGGCTGGCTGACCTACCGCGTGATGGCGTATGACGCCATGGCCGATTACGCCAGCGTGGAAGAGCGCCACGCCATCATGCGCACGCAGCGCTGGCCGCTGCTGGCCATCGGCATGGTCTCCGGCGCGGCCGGCGCCGTGCCCGGCATGCTGTGGATGGGCGGCGTGATGTCGGTGGTGTTCTTCCCCTTCCTGGCGGCGTTCGCCATCTGGCTGTACGTGCTGATCTTTATCTTTACGGGTCTGTGGTTCCAGTATTACTGCCTGGAAGCACTGGCGCGTTTGCGGGGCGTACGCGGCATGACCGACGTGGCGCCGGCGGACGCTTGAGTATTTTCATCGAATTCTACGAGGGAGCTTCATGGCTATCGGATTGATCATCATCGGCGACGAAATCCTGTCGGGCAAGCGCACGGACCAGCATTTCCCGAAAGTCGTGAGCATGCTCAAGGCACGCGGCTTGCAGCTGAGCTGGGCGGAATACGTGGGTGACGAGCCGGCCCGCCTGGTCGCCTTGCTCCAGCGCAGCTTTGCCAGCGGCGACATCGTCTTCAGCTTTGGCGGCATCGGCGCCACGCCGGACGACCACACGCGCCAGGCAGCGGCCGATGCGCTGGGCTTGCCGCTGGTGCTGCATCCGCAGGGCAAGCTCAATATCCAGCAGCGGATCACGGAAATGGGCGAGGAGGCGGGCGTGCCGGCCGATTTGAACTCGCCGGAAAACCTGCACCGCCTGAAAATGGCGGAATTCGTGCAGGGCGCCGAGCTGATTCCGAATCCGTACAACAAGATTGCCGGTTTTGCCGTGCGCGAACATTATTTCGTGCCGGGCTTTCCCGTCATGTCCTGGCCCATGATCGAATGGGTGCTCGACACGCATTACGCCCACCTGTTCAACCAGGTGCCGCACGCGGAACATGCCTTGCTCGTGTATGAAACGGCCGAATCCTTGCTCACGCCGCTGATGGTGCGCCTGGAAGCGGAGTTTCCGCTGATTAAGGTGTTCAGCCTGCCCAGCGTGGGCGATGCGCAGACGCGCCGGCATATCGAACTGGGCGTCAAGGGCGAGCCCGCGCAAGCGGCGGCCGCCTTTGCCGAGATGTGCGCCGCGCTCGATACCTTGCACGCGGAATACACCACCATCTGAGATGCCGCCAGCCCGGCGCCGGCGGCTTTTTCGCTGGCGTCCAGCCCGCCATGCATCTATGTACGCCAGCGTACGTTCCAAGACGTTGTTTTTTTGCGAAAATCTTCAATGAAGCAAGATTTTTGTGCGCGCTCGTCAGTCGTTTTCATGCCGATGTGGTGGAATGGTGAACAGGGGCCTTGCGTGTCGAACGCGCGGTCGCCTGCCTGTGCAGTAGCGTGTTTTTTTGATTCACCGGTATGGACATCATGTTAAGCAAGTTTTGTTGTGACCGGCCTTGGCTGGCCCTCGTCTTATCCTGCGCGGAGCGGCATCGCTGTCGCCTTTTCCGCGCCGTCCAAACCCAACCTTACCCCAGCATCCCATGAAAGACACAGGCGTCAATCTGGCCGCGCAAGAGCGGCCCCCCTCTGATCCAGCTCCCGAGGCGCCGCCGCCGGCGAGCCCGCCGAAGAAGCGTCGTTCGCGCATCTGGCCGATCTTTGCCATCATCTTGCTGGCGCTGATCGCCGGCGTGGTGTGGTTCGTCATGCGCGAAGTGCGCACGTCGGCCCTGCAGGCAGAGTTTTTCACGCGCCTGGACCGCCAGCTGGCGTTCAAGGTCGAGCCTGGCCCTGCACCGGCGGGCGCCATCCGCTATCCGCAGCACGGCCCGTATGACGAGCGGCTCGGCTATGCCAGCTTGCCCGACTTCATCACCAAACTCAATGCGCGCGACTACGCCGTCACGGCGCAGGCGCGCATGTCGCCAAAAATGGTGCAACTGGTCGACCGTGGCATCTTTGCCACCTATCACGAGAAAAACCGCGCGGGCCTGACCATCCTCGATTGCCGCGCCGCACCGCTGTTCGCGGCCAGCTATCCCGAGCGCATGTTCGACGGCTTTGCCGAAGCACCGCCGGCGCTCGTGCAAAGCCTGCTGTTCATCGAAAACCGCGAGTTGCTCGACCCGGGCACGCCCGAGCGCAATCCCGCCGTGGAATGGGACCGTCTGAGCAAGGCGATCCTCGATAAGGCGCTGAACCTGTTCGGCGGCCACCGCGGTGGCGGCGGCAGCACGCTGGCCACGCAGATCGAAAAATACCGGCATTCGGAAGACGGGCGCACCAGTTCCATGCAGGACAAGCTGCTGCAGATGATCTCGGCCAGCCTGCGCTCGTACCAGGATGGCGAAAACACCATGGAAGCGCGGCGCAAGATCGTCGTCAATTACCTCAATACCGTGCCGCTGTCGGCAAAGAGCGGCTTTGGCGAAGTCAACGGCATCGGCGACGGCATGTGGGTCTGGTATGGCCGTCCGTTTGCCGAAGTGAAAACCTTGCTTAGTGGAAAAATGGACCAGCCGGGCAGCGCGCTGGCCTACAAGCAGGCGCTGAGCCTGCTGATCGCGCAGCGGCGTCCTTCCCATTATCTGGTGGCCGGCGGCGCCGACCTGGAAGAATTGACCAACAGCCATCTGCGTTTGCTGGCGCAGGCGGGCGTGATTTCGCCGCAGCTGCGCGATGCGGCCATCGCCGAGAAGCTGCGTCCGTCGACGGCGTCCGGCGTGCAATCGGAAGCGTCGACCTCGTTCGTTACGCGCAAGGCCTCGAATGCCGTGCGCAACCACCTGGCCACCATGCTCGGCGATCCGCGCTTGTACAACCTCGACCGCCTCGACCTGAAAGTGGTCAGCACGCTCGACGCGCAGGCGCAAAACGCCGTCACCAAGGTCTTGCGCGAGCTGCGCGACCCGGAAGTGGCGAAAGCGGCGGGCCTGACGGGCAAAGGCATGCTGGGCAATGGCGACCCCGCCAACGTGGTCTACAGTTTTACCTTGCTGCAAAAGGGCGAGCAGGCCAACTTGCTGCGCGTGCAAACGGATAACTTTGACCAGCCGCTCGACATCAACGAAGGCGCCAAGCTGGACCTCGGTTCCACGGCCAAGCTGCGCACCCTGGTCACGTACCTGGACATCATCGACCAGTTGCACCAGCGCTACAGCGGGGTGGGCGCCGCCGAACTGGGCAAAATCGCCGTCGATCCCAAGGACATGCTGTCGCAGTGGGCGATTGCCTATCTGAAGCCGTTGCCTATCGGCGAAGCGCGCAACCTGCCAGCCATGCTGGCGGCCGCCATGGAACGCAAATATTCGGGCAACCCGGGCGAAGGCTTCTTCACGGGCGGCGGCTTGCACCATTTCGGCAACTTCTCCAAGCTCGACGACAGCCGCATCATGACGGTGCAGCAGGCGCTGCGCCAGTCGACCAACCTGGTGTTCGTGCGCCTGATGCGCGACGTGGCCCGCTACTACATGTTCTCGCGCCCCGATTCTTCGGCCTCGCTGCTGGCGGACGCGGACGATCCGCGCCGCGCCCAGTACCTGAGCCGCTTTGCCGACAAGGAAGGGCGCGAATTCCTGCACCGCTTCTACCAGAAGTACCGCGGCAAGAGCGTTGACGAGCAGGAAAAGATTTTATTGGCCAGCATCCGCCCGACGCCCGTGCGCCTGGCGAATATCTTCCGCACCGTCAATCCGAAGGGCACGGTGGCGGAATTCGGCGATTTCCTCAACGCCAACCTGCCGTCGCAAAACGAAGTGCCGCCCGAGCGCGTCGCCAAGATGTACCAGCAGTACGCGATGGAAAACTGGTCCTTGGCCGACCGCGGCTATCTGGCCAATGTGCATCCGCTGGAACTGTGGATGGTGGCGTATCTGCGCCAGCATGAAGGTTCCACCCTGACGCAGATGGTGGCGGCCAGCGAAAAGGAACGCCAGGAAGTCTACAAATGGCTGTTCAACACGCACCGCAAGCATGCGCAGGACCGCCGCATCGCCAACTTGCTGGAAGTGGAAGGGTTCCTGGAAATCCACCGCCAGTGGAAAAAGATGGGCTACCCCTTCGATTCGCTGGTGCCGTCGTATGCGACTACCCTGGGCGCGTCGGCCGACCGGCCCGCTGCGCTGGCCGAATTGATGGGCATCATCATCAACGATGGCGTGCGCAAGCCGAGCGTGCGCATCGATTCCATGCATTTCGCCGCCAACACACCGTACGACACCATGGTCAAGCGGGGCAGCAAGGTGGAAGCGGAGCAAGTGCTGTCGCCGGACGTGGCCAAGGCCGTGGCCAAGGCCATCCGCGAAGTCGTGTCCGACGGCACGGCGAAGCGGGCGAAGACGGCGTTTGTCGGCGCCGACGGCGTGCCGATCCCGATGGGCGGCAAGACGGGCACGGGCGACCAGCGCTTCGACGTGTATGGCGCCGGCGGCCGCCTGATCGAGTCGCGCTATGTGAACCGCTCGGCCACGTTCGTATTCAATATCGGCGAGCGCTTCTATGGCAGCATGACGGCGTATGTGCGCGGACCGGAATCGAAGAACTATGATTTCACCAGCGCCTTGCCCGTGCAACTGCTGGTGTCGCTGGCGCCGAGCTTGATGCCGCTGATCGAGCCGCCTGCGCCAGCCGAGGGCGTGGCGAAACAGTGCACGAATTAAGGTGTTTTTGCACCTGAAAGCCGGCCTTCACGGGCCGGTTTTTTTTTTTGAGGGAGTGCCATTGGAAAAGACCCAGCAGATTTTTCAGCAATATCACCGCTTTGACGATGGCGCGCTCGTGTCCATCGAACAGCGGTATCAGCCCGGGGGCGTGCAGGCCGTGCGCATCGTGTTATACGCAAGAAATCATGTGCTCGATGGCAATGTCTGGCGCAACGTCGCCATCACGGTGGGCGAGGTACGGGAAGTGCAGGTCCGGATGCCGGGCAACTTCATCAACCGCATCTGCTGCGGCGTGAAGTTGCTGCGTTTCGGCGACGCCTGGTGCGTCGACATTGACGGCACCTATACGCGCGACGATCCGGCGACCCTGGACGAGGTGCGCCGCGATGGCGATTGCTATGTCATCGGCGGCACGGTCGAGGTCATCGAACTCGATTAGCCGGCAAACATGGCCGTTTTATCTTCCAGGCGCGCGTGATAGGCGGCAATGGCCGGATACGCTGGACGTTGCATCGGGGCCATCAGCCAGCGCTTGACGGACAGGCCCAGCACGATATCGGCCAGGGTGAACGCTTCGCCGCAGACGAATGCGCCCGTGCGCTGCAGCTGCTGTTCCAGCACGCCCATCATCTTGTTCCACCCGGCAATACAGGCCGCCAGCTGCGCCGCATCCTGGTGGGCCGGGCTGTGGCGCACCAGCGACATGAAGGCGTAGCGCCAGCTGTTGTTCAAATCGCCCATCTGCCAATCCATCCATTTTTCCACTTCCGCGCGGGCGCGTGGCGTGCTTGGAAGCAAGTCGTCGCGGCCCGCCTGGGCGCACAGGTAGCGGCAGATCGTGTTCGATTCCCACAGCACCAGGTCGCCATCGAGCAGCACGGGCACCATGGCGTTCGGGTTCAGGGCCAGGAAAGCCGGGTCGTCGGTACTGCGAAAGCCGCTGCCCCAGTCTTCGCGTTCGTACGGCAGGTCGAGTTCGTCGCACGTCCACAGGACTTTGCGGACATTGATCGAGGCGGCTTTTCCAAGAATTTTCAGCATGCGGGGCTCCAGAGGGCAGGTGGTCGATCTGTCACTGTAGCGGATTTGGCCACGCCGCGCATGTGAAAGTGCCTTGCATAGTTGAGGTTTTCTTGGCATCGTAGCCACCCATGAAACCTATGCGCCACCACATGTCCAAAATCCTCGCGTTCAGCCGCTTTTCCGTGCGCGATTTCCTCGCCACCGCCGGTCCCACCTTGCTGCTCGTCGGCGCATTCTGCGCGCTCGCTTACTGGCTGGTCGACCCGGCGCCGCCGCGCCAGGTGAGCCTGTCGACGGGACAGGACAATAGCGCGTATGAGGAGTTCGGCAAGAAATACGCGGCCACCCTGGCCAAGCACGGCATCAAGGTGACCTTGCAGCCGTCGCTGGGTTCGCAGGAAAACCTGCAGCGCCTGAACGCGGGCAAGACCGATATCGCCTTCGTGCAAAGCGGCTCGACGGAACACGCCGATGCCGAGCGCCATGGCCTCATCTCCCTGGGCAGCCTGTTTACGGAGCCCGTCTGGCTGTTCTTGCGCGAAGACAAGGCGGTGACGGAATTGACGCAATTGAAGGGCATGAAGATCAACCTGGGGCCGGAAGGCACGGGCGTGCCCAGCCTGTTCCGGCAGTTGCTGTCCGTGAATGGCGTGGAAGCGAACGAGCTGACGGTGAGTGCCTTGCAAAACACGCCCGCCACGGTGGAGCTGCTGGAAGGGCACATCGACGGTCTGGTGTTCAGTTCGGCGCCGGAAGCGCCGCTGATCCAGATGCTGCTGCAGACGCCGGGCATCAAGTTGTTTGATTTTTCGCAAGCGGAGGCGTACACGCGGCGCCTGCCTTTCCTCACGCATGTGGTCTTGCCGCGCGGCATAGTCGACCTGGGCAAAAACATCCCGGCGCAGGATTATCACCTGATCGCGCCGACCGCCACCCTGGTCGCGCGCGAAGACTTGCATCCGGCCCTGGTCGACCTGTTCGTGCAGGCGGCGGCAGGCATCCATGGCGGCACGGGCTGGTTCCAGCAGCAGGGGCAATTCCCGTCCGCGCGCTACACGGAAATTCCCGTGGCGCCCGAAGCGCTGAAATTCTACAAGGATGGCGCGCCCGTGCTGCAGCGCTATATGAGTTTCTGGCTGGCCAATTTTTTTGATCGCATGTGGGTGCTGGTGGTGGCGCTCGGTGCCTTGATATTGCCCCTGTCGCGCGTGGTGCCGCCCCTGTACGTGTGGCGCATCCGCTCGCGCGTGTACCGCTGGTACGGCCAGTTGCGCACGGTGGAGCAGGCGCTGGAAGACGTGCCGCAAGCGCAGCGCGCGCACGTGTATGCGGAGCAATTGAAGCGGCTGGACCAGATCGAGGACATGGTCAACCAGATATCGATTCCCCTGTCGTTTGCCGATGGCCTGTATGGCTTGCGCAGCCATATCAATTTCGTGCGCAAGCGCATATTGACCCTGATGGGCGAGCATCCAGAGGCAGGCGAAGCGGCCTGAACGCTTAACTCGCTTAAACGAGGGTGACCGACAGCTTGCGCCCAAGTAGCGCGGCGGCCCGCTCCAGCGTGGAGAGCGTCACATCGCTGCCGGGGTCGAGCAGGCGGTCGAGCTGCGAGCGGCTCGTCTGCAACAGGGCCGCCATGCGCGTCTTCGACAGCGATTGCTCCTGCATCGCCTGCGCCAGTTGCCAGGCGATCACTTCCTTGATGGCGCGGGTTTGCGTTTGCTCGAAGATGCCTTCCTCTTTTAAAAAGTCGTCGAGGCTGCTGCCGAGATGGGGAGCGGTGGCGTTCATGTCAGTTCCTTGTAGCGTTTGCGGGCCAGCGCCAGGTCGTCTTCCGGCGTCGTCCGGGTTTTCTTGATAAAGCCGTGCAGCGCCACCAGGCAATCGCCATGATGGCAGATCAGCACGCGCGCAATGCGGTTGCCGGGCAAGCTGCTGCGCACCTCCGACAAGCCGTGCCCGAGATGCCGGCACAGCGGCATGCCCACGGGCCAGCGCCATTGCGCATGCATCAAGTCTTGCCCGATCATATGGCGTTCCTTGATGGGGAGCGACTTGAGCCAGTCGCGCACGGGTTCGCCGCCATTGCCATTCGCGTAGAACAGCAGGGTAATCTGCCGCAAGCCGGAAGCATCCATGACGCACCTCTACGTTGTACTATATAAGGTACATTTCTTCAAGGAGAATTTGCGCCGCAGTTGAAAAAATCGGGCGCGCATGGATGGTTGTAGTCGATGACGGGCCATCGCGTGGCCCGCCAGATCAAACACTGTTGAGATAGTCAGGCGGCCAGCGTCAGGCGCCCAGCCACGGCAGCCCGGCCTTGCACCAGCCGCCGATCTGTTTGCGGTGGCCATCCGCATCCTTGTCGCCTTCAAACCCTTCAAGGATGTCGAAGCAATTGATATAGCCGTGCTCGGTGGCCAGCTTGGCGGCATGGCGCGAACGCACGCCCGAGCGGCACAGGAACAGCAGCACCTCGTCTTTGCCGGCCTGGGCCGCCAGCTGCGCGAGGAAATCGGGATTCGGCACGCCGCCCGGGTAGGTGGCCCACTGCACCGCACCATGCTGGGTATCGGCGATGTCGACCCGGCCGACCCAGTCGCGCTCGGCGTTCGTGCGCACGTCGATGAGCTTGGCAGCTGCGTCCAGTTGCAGCAGCTCGTACGCTTCCTGCGGCGTCACGGCGCCGGCATACGGCGTACCTTCATTGGCCCGGCTGCGGGCGGTGGTCAGGATGTCGGCGGCGGTAGTCATGGCGTCCTCGATGAAAGTGGGCAGGTATGGTCGATTATAGTGCGCCATCCGCGTCCCGCAAACGGGAATGCCATGCTGCACGCTCAATGCACCACAACGAGGCATTTTTCAGAAATCCGCACAAAATGCACGATAATGGTGCGTTATTCGTTTTTTGCACTTGCATAGTGCATTCTTGATTTGACGCAAACTCAGCAGGAAAATCGCGGGCGGGAAAACTTTCATTGGGATAGCCGGGTTTTGCCTCTGGCGGCCAGGTCTCTTCTGGAGCTGGCATGGAATCTGCTATGATCCTTATGAGTTTTGGTGGCACGCAATGTTTGCTTCGCTTCATCAGCCCAGACGCACTAAGGTCGGCTCACCCCACATTCATTTAGGAGATACGCATGGCAATGACAGCCGCAGAAGTCTTGAAGATGGTAGAAGAAAACGAAGTCAAATTCGTTGATTTCCGCTTTGCTGATACCCGTGGTAAAGAGCAGCACGTGACGGTTCCCGTGTCGCACTTCGACATGGACAAATTCGAGTCGGGCCACGCCTTTGACGGTTCTTCGATCGCTGGCTGGAAAGGTATCGAAGCGTCCGACATGATCTTGCTGCCGGATCCAAACACGGCCAATATCGACCCGTTCATGGAAGAAACGACCTTGTTCATGCAGTGCGACGTGATCGAACCGTCGGACGGCAAGGGCTACGACCGCGACCCGCGCTCGATCGCGAAACGCGCCGAAGCCTACCTGAAATCGTCGGGCATGGGCGACACCGCCTACTTCGGCCCTGAGCCGGAATTCTTCATCTTCGACAGCGTGCGCTGGAAGATCGACATGTCGGGCTGCTTCGTCAAGATCGGTTCGGACGAAGGTTCGTGGTCGACCGGCAAGGATATCGAAGGCGGCAACAGCGGCCACCGTCCTACCGTCAAGGGCGGCTACTTCCCCGTGCCACCAGTGGACAGCTTCCAGGACATGCGTTCGGAAATGTGCCTGATTCTCGAATCGCTGGGCATCCCGGTTGAGGTACATCATCACGAAGTCGCCGGCGCCGGCCAGAATGAAATCGGCACCAAGTTCTCGACCCTGGTCGAGCGCGCCGACTGGACGCAAAACCTGAAATACGTGGTGTGGAATGTGGCGCACAGCTATGGCAAGACCGCCACCTTCATGCCGAAACCTATCGTTGGCGACAACGGTTCGGGCATGCACGTGCATCAATCCGTATGGAAAGATGGCAAAAACCTGTTCGCTGGCGACGGCTATGCCGGCCTGTCCGATTTCGCCCTGTACTACATCGGCGGCATCATCAAGCACGCCAAGGCGCTGAACGCGATCACCAACCCGGGCACCAACTCGTACAAGCGTCTGGTACCAGGTTACGAAGCGCCGGTGAAACTGGCGTACTCGGCGAAAAATCGTTCCGCCTCGATCCGTATCCCGCACGTGGCCAATCCAAAAGGCCGCCGCGTCGAAGCGCGCTTCCCGGATCCGCTGGCGAACCCGTACCTGTGCTTCGCCGCACTGCTGATGGCCGGCCTGGACGGCGTTGCCAACAAGATCCATCCGGGCGAAGCCGCCTCGAAAGATCTGTACCATCTGCCGCCGGAAGAAGACGCACTGATCCCTACCGTGTGCGCTTCGCTGGAAGAAGCACTGGAAGCCCTGGACAAGGACCGCGAGTTCCTGACCCGCGGCGGCGTGTTCAGCGATTCGATGATCGACGCTTACCTGGAATTGAAAATGCAGGACGTGCAGCGCATGCGCATGACCACGCATCCTGCCGAGTTCGACATGTACTACTCGCTGTAATGGCGCCACGCCGGCAACGTGCCGGTAGTGAATAAAAAAACGCGGGTGAGGCGATGGTCTTGCCCGCGTTTTTTGTTATGGCGCCACAGTGCGTTGTTGTATAGTCGGCCCAGGAACGATGCGGCATGTGCCGACAGGAGTAGAGATTGACCAAGCATTACAGAATGGCGCTGGTGGCAGGATTGCTGGGCGCGGCGGCACAGGCGCACGGGCAGTTGTATGTGTGCGCCGATGCGCAAGGACACAAGACGTACACGGACAGGCGGGCTGGCGCGCATTGCCAGCTGCTCGATTTGCCGGGCGCCCTGACGGAGCCGCCACGCAAGACGGCGCCGCTGGCAGGCGCGCCTGCCCGGCCCGCCACACAGGTGGCGGCCACGGCGGCGCCTGCCGCCGGCGCGTTTCCCAAGGTCGATGGCGCCGAGCAGCGCGCGCGCGACCTGGACCGGCGCCAGATCCTGCAGGACGAATTGCGCAGCGAAGAGCAGAAACTGGCGGCGCAGCGCCTGGAATTTAACGGCGGACAACCCGAGCGCCAGGGCAATGAGCGCAACTATGCGAAATACCAGGAGCGGGTGGCGCAGTTGAAGGACAACATCAGCCGGACACAGCAGAACGTCGAGGCCCTGAAACGCGAGATCGCGAATATTCGGTAAAGCACATGACACTAGACAACCATTCCAGCCGCCCGGCCCATCTGGCCGGCCTTGATTTGCTCGCTTCGGCCGTGATCCTGCTCGACGGCGACGGCCGCATCAGCTATGCCAACGCGGCGGCGGAAAACCTGCTGGAAAGCTCATTAAAGGCTCTGTCGCGGCAAAAACTGACGGCGCTATTCCTCAACCCCGAGGAACTGGCCGGCATCTGCGCGCAGGCGCTCGAACATAAATTTTCCGATTTGCGCCAGGACCTGAGCCTGGAACGCCTGGGGCGCGAGCCGCTGCGCGTGCACAGCATCGTCAGCGCGCTCGACGCGCCTAGCGACGGCGTGCTGATCGAACTGCGCGAAAATGTGCAGCAATTAAAACTCGACCGCGAGGAGCGCATCCTCGACCAGAGCCAGGTCAACAAGGAGCTGATCCGCAACCTGGCGCATGAAATCAAGAACCCGCTGGGCGGCATCCGCGGCGCGGCCCAGCTGCTGGAGCTGGAATTGCCGGCCTTGCACCTGAGCGAATTGCGCGAATACACGCAAGTCATCATCAAGGAAGCGGACCGCCTGCAGACGCTGGTCGACCGCCTGCTGGCGCCGCACCGCCGCCCGCACATCGTGGGCGACGTGAATATCCACGAAGTGTGCGAACGGGTGCGCAGCCTGATCCTGGCCGAGTTTCCCAGCGGGCTGACCATTTCGCGCGATTACGACGCCTCGATCCCCGAGTTTCGCGGCGACAAGGAGCAATTGATACAGACCGTGCTCAATATCGCGCATAACGCGGCGCAAGCGCTGGCCGAGCGCATCGAAGCGGGCGACGCCGAGCTGATTTTCAAGACGCGCGTGGCGCGCCAGGTGACCCTGGCCAAGGTCCGCTACAACCTGGCATTAGACTTGCATATCATTGACAATGGACCGGGCATCGCACCCCAGATCCGCGACCGGATTTTCTACCCGCTGGTGTCGGGCAGGGAAGGCGGCAGCGGGCTGGGACTGACCTTGGCGCAAACCTTCGTGCAACAGCACCTAGGCGTGATCGAGTGCGAAAGCCGGCCTGGATACACCGATTTCAGGATCGTTCTCCCCTTGCCATAAGCGAGGAAGTATCCCACCCATGAAATCCATTGCGGGACGCACACACTAATGAAGCCAATCTGGATAGTTGACGACGACGAATCAATCCGCTGGGTGCTGGAAAAAGCCCTGGCGCGGGAAAATCTCGCCACCAAGAGTTTTGCCAATGCGCGCGACGCCATCGCCGCACTGGAATTTGACACGCCGCAAGTGCTCGTGTCCGATATCCGCATGCCGGGCGCGTCCGGCCTGGAATTGTTGCAGACGGTCAAGTCGCGCTTTCCCGGCTTGCCGGTCATCATCATCACGGCATTTTCCGACCTCGATTCGGCCGTCGCGGCCTTCCAGGGCGGCGCCTTCGAATACCTGGCCAAACCGTTTGACATCGACAAGGCCGTCGAGCTGATCCGCCGCGCGCTGGAAGAAAGCCTGCGCGAGACCAGCGTCGAATCGGGGCCGTCGGAAACGCCGGAAATCCTCGGCCAGGCGCCGGCCATGCAGGAAGTCTTCCGCGCCATCGGCCGCCTGTCGCAATCGAATGTGACGGTGCTCATCACGGGCGAATCTGGTTCCGGCAAGGAACTTGTGGCGCGCGCGCTGCACAAGCACAGCCCGCGCGCTGTGCAGCCGTTCATCGCCCTGAACACGGCGGCGATCCCCAAGGATTTGCTCGAGTCCGAATTGTTCGGCCATGAACGGGGGGCGTTTACGGGCGCGCAGACGACCCGCCGGGGCCGCTTCGAGCAGGCCGAGAATGGCACTTTGTTCCTCGATGAAATCGGCGACATGCCGTTCGATTTGCAGACGCGCTTGCTGCGCGTGCTGTCCGACGGGCATTTTTATCGCGTCGGCGGCCACCAGCCGATGAAGGCGAACGTGCGCGTCATTACGGCCACGCACCAGAACCTCGAGCAGCGCGTGCGCGACGGCCTGTTCCGCGAAGACTTGTATCACCGGCTGAACGTGATCCGCCTGCGCCTGCCCAGTTTGCGGGAGCGGCGCGAGGATATCCCCATCCTGGTGCGCCACTTCCTGGTGCAGAGTGCGCGCCAGTTGGGCGTGGAAGCCAAACGCATGAGCGAACCGACGATGCAGTTCCTCAGCAGCCTCGACTTGCCCGGCAATGTGCGCCAGCTGGAAAACCTGTGCAACTGGATCACCGTCATGGCGCCGGGCCAGACGGTGGAAATCAAGGACTTGCCGCTGGAATTGACGCAGGGGCAGGGCGATGGCGCCGCCACCGCCGCGGCGGGCGAGGCTGCGTCGCCAGCTGTTGCTCACCAGCAGGGAGGTCAGGTCTTCGAAGCGGCCGCGCCCGCCAACGGCGCGCCGCCGGGCTGGATCGGCTTGCTGGAATTGCAGGCGGCCGGCATGCTGGGCGCGGGACAGCAGGAAGTCATGGCCGTGCTGGGGCGGCAATTCGAGTCGGCCCTGATCAAGACGGCGCTCAAGCATACGCACGGGCGCAAGAACGACGCCGCCGTGCGCCTGGGCATCGGCCGCAACACCATCACCCGCAAGATCTCGGAACTGGGCATCGACGGCGCCAAGGACGATTGACGTATTGCCGGACGGGGGCTCCCCCGTCCGTTTTTTCTTGCGGTGTTCCTTGCACGCCACAACACCCACAGCAGGCGATAAGGTAAGCTGACGCCTGCCGGACTGTTTCGTCCGGTCTTCATTTGATTGTGGAACTGTATGCTCATAAACTGCGTGGCCTACCAGGATGGCAAAAAACTGGCCGACTTGCCGATCGACGATATTAGCGATTACGTCGAGCGCCCCGATTGCTTCGTCTGGGTGGCCCTGCTCGACGCTACGCCGGACGAGCTGAAACAGATGCAGCACGAGTTTTGCCTGCACGAACTGGCTGTCGAGGATGCGCAGCGGGGCCACCAGCGCCCGAAGATCGAGGAATATGGCGATTCCCTGTTTGCCGTGGTGAAAACCGTGGAAATGGTCGAGAATGAACTGGTGCTGGGCGAAGTCGATATCTTTGTCGGTGCCAATTACGTGCTTTCGTCGCGCAGCAACAGCTCGCAAGGTTTCCTCGGTGTGCGCGCGCGTGCCGAGCGCGAACCGCATCTGCTGCGCCAGGGCTCGGCTTTCGTGCTGTACGCGCTGATGGACGCGGTCGTCGACCGTTACTTTCCCGTGCTCGACGCGCTCGAATCGGAGCTGGAACTGATCGAGGACCGCATCTTTGACCGTGGTACCGAGCGCGACAATATCGAACGTCTGTATCAGTTGAAGCGCAAGGTCATGGTCTTGCGCCACGTGGTGGCGCCCCTGATGGAAGCGGTAGGCAAGCTGCACGGTGGGCGGGTGCCGCCGCTGTGCCACGATACCCAGGAGTATTTCCGCGACGTGCACGATCACCTGGCGCGCATCAACGGCACGCTCGATACCATCCGCGATACGATCAGCACGGCCATCCAGGTGAATCTGTCGATGGTGGCCATCGACGAGAGCGAAGTGAACAAGCAATTGGCGGCCTGGGCGGCTATCTTTGCCGTGTTTACCGCATTTGCCGGCATCTGGGGCATGAACTTCAAGTTCATGCCGGAACTGGACTGGCATTATGGCTATCCGGCCGCCGTGGCAGTGATGAGCTGTGTCTGCGGTTATATGTATTACTTGTTCAAGCGTTCCGGCTGGTTATAAAAAATTCCTGCGTATCTGTATTATTAAACAATAGCCAGGGGTACAATCGCGGCAAGTCCCCTGACCAGGACCTTTGCTGAGGATCGCCGCGCCGGCAGCTTTGCCTGCGCTTTCCGTGCCGCGCAGGAGCATTCATGAGTATTCCGTTGTTCGATGTGAATTCGCAAGAACCCCTGTTCGATCCCGAGCAGCGGCGCACCCTGGCGGAAGCGGCCCTGCGCTCGATCACCGCCTCGACGGCGCACGCCCGTGGCGACGACTTCCTGCGCATCCTCGTCAAGGACCTGGCCGAAGCGCTTGACGTGCACTATGTGATCGCCGGGCGGCTGGTGCGCATGGACGATGGCAGCGAAGGCATCCGCACCCTGGCCCTGTGGGGCGGCGATGGCTACCAGCCGAATATCGAATACAGCCTGCAGCACACGCCTTGCCAGGACGTGACTTGCCAGAGCATGTGTTTTCACGGCAGCGATATCCAGCGTCGCTTTCCACTCGATACTCTCCTGGTCGACATGCATGCGGAAAGCTATGTCGGCATGCCGCTGATCGATACCGATGGCAAGACCCTGGGCATCCTGTCGGCCATCGACACGCGTCCCATCGATGAAAACAAGCGCTTGCTGGCGCTGTTGCTGTTGTCGATCTTCTCGGCGCGCGGCGCGGCCGAGCTGCAGCACCAGGAGCGCACCCAGCAGTTGGAAGAAATCGTGCGTGTGCGCACCGAGTCGCTGCTGGCGGCGCAGGCCAACCTGATCGAGCAGGAACAGATGGCGGCCCTCGGTTCGCTGGTGGCGGGCGTGTCGCATGAAGTCAACACGCCCATCGGCGTGGCGCTGACGGCCGCGTCGAGCATGGGTAGCTATGCCGACCAGCTGGTGCAGCTGCTGGGCGGTGCCAAGGTCAGCCGCACCGAACTGATCGACATTGCCGAATCCCTGAAAGGGGCGGCGGCATTGATCGAGCGCAACCTGGCGCGTGCCGCCGACCTGATCGGCAATTTCAAGCAGCTGGCCGTGGATCAGGTCAGCGAATACGTGGCGGACCTGGCGCTGCACGATTATGTGCACGGCCTGGTGTCGGCGCACAGCCCGGAACTGCGCAAGGCGGCGCTCGGTGTGGAGCTCGATATCGCCCCGGATTGCCAGGTGCGCCTGGCGGCCGGCAAGCTGTCGCAAATCCTGTCGAACCTGCTGATGAACAGCGCCCGCCATGGCTATCCGCAAGGTGGCCCGGGGCGCATCACGATCCGCGCGCGCATCGAGGCGGACGAGGATGACGCGGCCTTGCGCTGGCTGCTGCTGGACTTCTCCGATGACGGTATCGGCCTGGCACCGGCTGTGCGCGAACACATGTTTGAACCGTTCTTCACCACCAAGCGGGGCCAGGGCGGCTCCGGCCTGGGCATGCACATCGTCTACACCATCGTGCAGCAACTGGGCGGCCAGGTGTGCGCGATCGACTGCACTCCCGGCTGTCATATACAAATCAGGCTGCCGCTGGCAGCCTGACGCTGGCTTAGCGCGCGGCCATCGACAGGGCCACCGCCTCGGCCACCTTGATGCCGTCGACGGCCGCCGACAGGATGCCGCCCGCATAGCCGGCGCCTTCGCCGGCGGGGAACAGTCCCCGTGTATTCAGGCTTTGCAGGTCATCGTCGCGGCGCTTGATGCGGATCGGCGACGAGGTGCGCGTTTCCACGCCCGTTAGCACGGCGTCGGCCTTGTAGTAACCCTTGATCTGTTTGTTGAACGCCGGAAACGCTTCGCGCAGGGCCGTGATCGCGTATTCGGGCAAGGAGGGCGCCAGGTCCGTCAGATGCACGGCCGGCTTGTACGACGGTACCACGCTGCCGAATTCCGTCGAGGCGCGGCCAGCCACGAAGTCGCCGACCAATTGTCCTGGAGCATCGTAGTTGCCGCCGCCCAAGGCGAATGCGCGCTCCTCCAACTCGCGCTGCAGGGCGATGCCGGCCAGCGGGTCGCCCGGGTAATCGGCCGGCGTGATGCCGACGACGATGGCGCTGTTGGCGTTGCGTTCGTTGCGCGAATACTGGCTCATGCCGTTCGTCACCAGGCGGCCCGGTTCCGAGGCGGCAGCCACCACCGTGCCGCCCGGGCACATGCAGAAGCTGTAGACGGAGCGGCCATTGCTGGCGTGATGCACGAGCTTGTAGTCGGCCGCGCCCAGGATAGGGTGGCCGGCGCTGGGGCCGAAGCGGCAGCTGTCGATCAACGATTGCGGGTGTTCCACGCGGAAGCCGATCGAGAACGGTTTCGCTTCGATGTACACGCCGCGGCGGTGCAGCATCTCGAAGGTGTCGCGCGCGCTGTGGCCGATGGCCAGCACGACGTGGTTGCTGGCGATGGTTTCGCCATTGTCCAGCACCACGCCGCGCACCTGGCCGCCATCGCTGCCCGGCTCGATGTCGAGATCGACCACTTTGCTGCTGAAACGGTATTCGCCGCCCAGCTGTTCGATATTCGCGCGCATTTCTTCCACCATCTTGACCAGGCGGAAAGTGCCGATGTGCGGCTTGCTCACGTACATGATTTCTTCGGGCGCGCCGGCCTTGACGAATTCCGTCAGCACCTTGCGGCCGTAGTGCTTGGGATCCTTGATCTGGCTGTACAGCTTGCCGTCAGAGAAGGTGCCGGCGCCGCCTTCGCCGAACTGCACGTTCGATTCCGGGTTCAGTTCGCGCTTGCGCCAGAAACCGAAGGTGTCGACCGTGCGCTCGCGCACCTGCTTGCCCCGTTCCAGGATGAGGGGGCGCAAGCCCATCTGTGCCAGGATCAGCGCCACGAACAGGCCGCAGGGGCCCGTGCCGATGACGATGGGGCGCGGTTCATTGCTGTGGCCGGCCAGCTGTTCGCCGCCGGCGACGAATTTATAGTCGGTGTCGGGCGCGGGCATCAGGTGGATATCGTGGCCCAGGCGCGCCAGCACGGCCGCTTCATTCTTGACGTCCACGTGCAGCGAGTAAATCAACACCACGGCACTGCGCTTGCGCGCGTCATAGCTGCGCTTGAAGACGGTAAAGCCGAGCAGCTCATCCGCGGCAATGCCGAGGCGCGCCAGAATGGCGGCGGGCAGGGCCGCTTCGTCGTGTTCGAGGGGGAGTTTTACTTCGTTGAGTCGCAACATGGTGTGTATTTTTAAAAATTGCCGGGCTCCGTATTTAGCGGAGAGTGTGTGGTGCCGCGTGACGGCATCCGGGCGCTATTTTACCCGCATGTCCAGTATCGGGCCATCTGCAGGGTATCGCGAGGGGAACTCGCGGCGCAGGAAAGAGGGGTTAAAAGAAAAAATCCGGCGGCCAACTGCATGGCCACCGGATTTTTTGCTAACTAGCTGTTATTTCTTGCCTGGCGATTAGAACGTGTAGCGGCCGCCCAGCGTGAAGTAACGGCCCACTGCGCCCGATTGGTGCAGCGATGGGTTGTAGTTGATACGGCCATAGGTTTGCACGTCCAGTGGTGCCATCTTGTCGAACAGGTTGGTGATCGACGCGGTGAGTTCCCATTGTTTCGTGACATTCCACTTGGCAAACAGATCCGTGGTCGTGAACGAAGCGATACGGCAGTTTTTGTACGGCACGTCGTTGGCATCGACGTCCAGGCAATCGCCCTTGACATCGTTCTTGTTGCTGATGCTGCTGACGTAGTTCATGTTGGCCGTGATGTTGACCGGACCTTGATCCCAGCCCAGGGTCAGGCGGACTTTGGTTTTCGGCGTACCGCCGTTACCGGACAGGTTGACGTCACCGTGGGTGCCGGCAAATTCCAGTACCGTGCCATCGGCGTTGGTACGGGTGAACTCTTTCATGTACGTGACCGTCACGCCCGAGTTGAAGCGGCCGTATTCGCCGGCGTTGTACTTGCCGCGCAGATCCAGATCGATACCCGAGGTCTTGGTCTTGCCTGCGTTCAGGTAAGGTGCTTTGACCATCAGGATAGGACCAGCTAGACCCGGGAAGTTGCTCGTCGGTTCGCCACGAACGATTTCCGCATCTGGGTAGCCAGCTGGATTGGCAACCACTGCGCCAGGATCGGAGCCGTTGATTTCGCCGTCACGGACGATTTTCCACCAGTCGATCGACAGGCTGATGTTCTTGATCGGCTCAAGCACCATACCCAGGCTGTAGCTCTTCGACGTTTCTGGTTTGATGTTTTTGTTACCGATGGTGATCGCGCCAACTTGTTGCGACGAGCAATCGATAGGCAATTTCGTCACAGCGCAACGCACTGGATCGCTGGCGATGCTGGTGAACGCTGCCACGGCGCTGTTGCCGTTTTCTGCGGCGCTAGGCGCGCGGAAACCTTCCGCATAGGTACCGCGGAAAGCCACAGCCGATGCTGGCGTGAACTTGAAGCCGACTTTTGGCGTGGTCGAGCGGCCGTAGTCTGAGTAATCATCGCTGCGCAGCGCGAATTGCAGTTCCAGCTCTTTCATGACTGGCGCGGCGAGCTCGGCGTACAAGGCCTTGACGTTGCGCGAACCTTGCGAAGCGGAATAGCCCAGGCCAACGATATCGTTGATGTCGGTATATGGCGTCGATTGGCTGTTCGTTTCTTCCTTGCGGTATTCGGCACCCAGAGCGAGGCCCATCATGCCACCTGGCAATTGGAACAGTTCGCGCGAAGCCTTGAAGTCCAGCGAGGTGCTCTTCGTCGTGCCCGAGTTGTTCAGCGTAGGCGATACCAGTGCCAGTACTTCAGGGCTGTTGATTACGCCTTTGCCGATGCGGAAGGTGCCGTTGTTCAGCGCCGTGCGCAGGGCGCTGGAACGGTAGTAGCCAGTTTGCGTGCGGTCGGTTTTGCTTTCTGCGTACATCAGGCCGGTATCATAATCCCAGTTGGCATACGTACCCTTGACGCCAGCCAGGACACGGGTGACGGTCGTTTCGAGGTTCGACACGCGTGGACGCGATTCGTCGACCCAGCGTGGACGGGCGGCGACGCCCAGGATGTTGTCCGGGTGGTTTGCCGGCATCAGCAGCTGATCCGGACCGGTGCTGGTGTTGTTGACACGGGCATTGACCAGGTCAAAGCCGGCGCCGGTCAGGCCGGACGGGGTGGTGTAGGTGTCGGCCTTCGACTTGAAGATGCCCACTTCCGTGTAGCCTTGCGCATTCGCGCCCAGCGCCAGGGTGCCGCGCATGAACAGGTTGACGTTTTCGGTCTTTGGCTGGATGGTCGCGAACTGGATCGGATCCCACATGCAGCCGCCGCGCGAGTTGTCGTTCGAATTGCCGCCGGTCGGATCGAGGTTGATCGGGTCGCATGAACCAGGCAAATTGGTCACGTTGCCGGCAGGAGCGCCAGCGGCGTTGACTGGACGCAGGGTGCCCAGGAAGGAGCTGCCGCCTGCATTGCCGGCAGTGGTAAAGCCGGCGCGCTGGTCGCGGCCACCCCATGGACGGGCATCGGCCTGGCCGATCCACTTGTCGCGGTTGGTTTGCTTGATTTCGCCCGATTTTTTCGCATCGATGGTGGCGAAGACGTTGAATTTGTCTGTGTCCATGTCGCCGAAGCCGATGGCGCCGGAGATGCTGGTGACGGTGCCGTCGCCGTGGCCGCTCTGGCCGACGTTAGCGGAGATGGTCTTGCCGACATAGTTCTGGCGCAAGATGATGTTGACCACGCCGGCGATCGCGTCGGAGCCGTAAATGGCGGAAGCGCCGTCTTTCAGGATGTCGATGCGGTCCACGGCGTCGAGGGGAATCGAGTTCAAGTCGACGAAGCTGCGCTGGCCGTCATCGCCGAAGCCGTATGGCGCCGTGCGGCGGCCATTGATCAGCACGAGGGTCGAGCTGACGCTCAAACCGCGCAGCGAAACGCCCGAGGCGCTGCCGGCGAAACCGTTGGTGAAGGAGCCGCTGATACTGCCGTTGTTGTCGGCCGAGATGCTGCGTACGACGTCGGCGATCGAAGCTTTACCGGTTTGTTCGATGTCCTTGCGGGTCAGTGTCTGAATGACCGAAATGGTTTCGGCTTCCGCGCGCTTGATGCTCGAACCGGTCACTTCGACCTTTTGAATGCTTTCGCCAGAGGTCTGTGCGTTAGCCATTTGCATGCCAAACGCAAGGCTGCCGATAAACATCAAACGGATAGACCGCGATAATCCTGTTTCCACCATCATTGCAAAACTCCTCACTTTATGAATATGTGGCTTGACGTCGCCTTGTATTGGCAAGATCGGCCATATATATATCTATTATTTTATCAATCGTCTCATGGACGGTGTCTTTGAAACTTTTGAGTATTCAAAATTTCAAGATGTTAATGAAACCATCGCAATGACTTGGCTGTCAATTTTTATAGCGGCAACGCATATAAAAAAACAACACAAGGCACAGTTCGGTGTTTTCCCCTTGCTGCGGTGGTGGCGCCATGAGGGGTATCCAAGCCGCATGTAGGCTGGCTTGCAGGAAGGATGCGTGCGGAGACGGTGGCGCGAAAAGTGTTGTTTTTTTGTACTAAATCGGAGAACGATAGACGTAAGCGCCATCATGGTGCAATATTGGGTTTATGCATCAAAGAAGTGCGGCGTCGTACTATATTGGTGCTTAATTGCCGCCTGCTTAGGTGTTTTATTTATTTCTATACTTGAAAAGATAATAGCGTGTCCGCCATTCCTTGAATGCGCGGATTATCTTTGTTGTTTATCTTTTTTAGTCGCGATGCTTGCGCAATAAGGAAGGTACGTGATATTCCTCTTTGTGGCGTGGTCGGCCTTATCAGAGTTGAATTGCAGCGCGGCAATCCGTCGGGAGGTAGCCGGAGGACACTGGAATGGCGCTTGCGGCATGGCTTTGCGCCATGCCCATGGCAGGCCTTGCTGGCGGCGCCCATGTTCCCCGGCCGCCTGTTTAGATGAGAATCTAGATGAGAATTGCGGATAGCGCCGGTACGGTTGCCATGTTTACTTCCCGCCCCACAAGGCGCCCAAGGTGGCCAGCGCCGTCAGGCCCGCCGTTTCCGTGCGCAGGATGCGCGGCCCCATAGCCAGGCCGATGGCGCCGGCGGCCAGGGCCGCCTTTTCTTCCGCTTCCGAAAATCCCCCTTCCGGCCCCACCATCACGGTGATCGCCTGCGGCGGCTGGTGACGCGCCCAGTCGGCCAGCGACTGCTCCGCACGCGGCGTCAGGATGATGCGTTTATGTAAATCCTGCTGGCTGCTCCAGCTATTAAAATCCTGCAATGGCGCCAGCTGCGCCAGGCGGTTGCGCCCGCATTGCTCCGATGCGGACACGATGATCGCTTGCCAATGGGCCAGTTTTTTCTCCGCCCGCTCGGCGGACAGGCGCACGACGCAGCGTTGCGCCGCCAGCGGCACGATGCCGGCCGCGCCCAGTTCGATGGCTTTTTCGATGATCCAGTCCATTTTGGACGCTTCCGGCAGCGCTTGTGCCAGGGTCACGGCGTAGGGCAGTTCCGCTTCGCGCGCCGTGTGAGACCTCAGTTCGGCGCTGGCGCGTTTTTTCTCGACGTTGCACAAGACAGCCGTGTACTCGCCGCCCTCGCCGTTGAAGACGGTGATGGCCTCGCCCGGCATAAGGCGCACCACATGGACGTGGTGGGCGACGGCGTCGGGCAGAGCGATGGTGGCGCCTATGGCGAGTGGCTGGGGACAGAAAAAACGCGGCATGCAACATCCTGGCGGAGAGAAACAATGGGAGGTGCCGCGCCGCGCGCGGGTGGGGCGCGCGCGGCTGCGACTCGAAAGTGCAATTTTAGTGCCGCTGCGCGCGGCCGGGTGAAATTCTTGCCGCTGGGCCTGCGTAGCGCATCCGGGACGGGAAATTGCGTGGAGATAACAAGCTGACTAAAACGAAATGTTGTTTTTTGATTTCATAAATCATTGCATTATTGACAGTGATACTTTTGGCGTGGTTTGATGACTATACAAGTTGTGTTGAACGACATCAATTGTTTCCAGCAATGTCGTCCGTGATGTGATTCGGTATGGCATGGGGAGACGCCGCACGTTTCAATGCCCGGGCCTATGACCCCGGGCGCGTTGCGGCCAGCTTAAATTGGTTGGACAAGCATGCCATTGTAGCGGGAGGGGCCTTGCAGTTTTTCGCAAGACCATGAGAGATTTAAGTGATTATAAAAATACAAACTAATCGCTTATCAAGTGATATCAGGGATCATGAAAAGGAATAAGTTATTATGATGTTTCGCGAAAAAAAGAGTGTGCAGGTGGTGAGATTGGCGTTGGCTGCGTTCGCCGGAGTCGCAACGATGAGCGTGCATGCGCAGGAAGCGATCGATGCGCCGGTGCCTAAGGTGCAGCGCGTCGAAATCACCGGTTCGAGTATCAAACGCATCGAAGCCGAAGGTATTTCCCCGATCACCGTGATGACGCGCGAATCGATTGCCCGTTCTGGCGCGACGTCGGTGCTGGATCTGATGCGCAACCTGACTTCTGCAGGCGGTAACGGCGGTGAGCTGGCGACATCGAGTTCCTTCCGAAACGGCGCCACCAGCGTCTCGCTGCGCGGTCTGCCGACCCTGATTCTGTTGAACGGCTATCGCCTGCCGGCGTCCGGTTCGGACGATTATAGCGGCCAGACCTCGGTCGATCTGAACGCCATTCCGCTGTCGGCCATCGAGCGCATCGATGTGCTCAAGGACGGCGCCTCGGCCATCTACGGCACTGATGCCGTCGGCGGCGTCATCAACTTCATCCTGCGCAAGGATTACCAGGGCTTGACTCTCGACGCCAGCACCGGTTCGACCACCTATGGCGACGGGCAAAACCATAAGGTGTCCGTGTCCGGCGGTTTCGGCGACCGTGACGCACAGAAATTCAACGTGACTTATTCGGCCTCGTACGAAAAAACCAAGGCTATCCACGGCGTCGACCGCGATTGGGCGAACAGTACCGATTTCACCGGCCACAATGGCGGCCTGTATCAGGGTGGCGTGTACGGCGCCAAGGGCCGCGATCCCGGCACCATATCGCTGGGCGGTTCGCAGCGCATGCCCGATCCGGAGTGCGACGCGGCCCACAGCAAGCCCTATCCGGATGCGCCGGAATGGGTGGCTGCGCCGAATCGCAGCTCCTGCATGTATTCCGCCGCTGAGTCGATAGACTTGGTGCGCCCGTCCACACGGTACGGCGGGGCGGTCACGGCGAACTGGGATTTGACGCCGGATGTATCGCTGTTCGCCAATCTGTTTTACAACCACTTCGACACGCGCGTCCAAGGTTCGCCGGCCTGGATTCAAAATGCCGACCGCTCCGGCGTGCTGCGTGTGGCGGCGAACAACCCCTTCAATACCTACGGCGTGCCGGTCAATATCCGCCGCCTCTTCCCTGCCGCCGAGGGTGGTACGGGCACCAATGTAGACACCACCTGGCTGGTTGGCGGCGCCACCGGCCGCGTAGCCAACTGGGATTGGACCGTGTCTGTGGGCCACAGCCAAGAGAAGGGCGAAACGCGCGTGTACGGCTCCTTCATGCACGATAAATTGCAGAGTTACCTGGCGCAGGGCAAGTTCAACCCCTTCGGCGGCAACCATAATTCGGAGCAGATCATCAACGAACTGACGGCCGACCAGTACACCAAGACCAAGTCCTCGACGGACTTTGCCAAGGTGACTGCTTCCAGCGAATTTGGCCAACTGCCCGGCGGCAAGATCGGTGTGGCCGTCGGTGCCGAGTACAAGCGCGAGAAGCTCAGCTACGATCCGTCGCAGGCTTGGCGCGATGGCGCGATCGGCATCTACTCGACCCTGCGCGGCATCGACGGCTCTGAGTCGCTCGGCGCCGTGTTCGGCGAGTTGGCCCTGCCGCTGCTGAAAAACCTGGAAGCGCAGGCGGCCGTCCGCTATGATCGCTACCAGTTGGCTGGCGGTACCACCAACCCGAAGCTTGGCCTGCGCTGGACCGCCTTGCCGACCTTGATGTTCCGCACCAGCTACAGCACCGGTTTCCGCGCGCCGACGTTGTCGCAGCGCTTTAACGAAGGCCGCGGCGGTTTTGTCGCGACCAAGGATCCGAAGCGTTGCATCGTGGGTGACGCGTATTTTGACACCGCTTGCAGCGGTTCGGCGCTGTCTCTGCTGTCCGGCACGAAGGATTTGAAGCCCGAAAAATCGAAGCAGTTCAACCTGGGCGTGGTCGCCGAACCGATCAAGAACCTGACGCTGGGTTTAACCTACTGGAATATCAAGTGGAACGATCGCGTCGAGAATCTTGACAACGAAACCGTGTTGGCGGGCGAGGATGGTCAGTACAAGGACGCCGTCACGCGCTATGCCGTCACGGCGGAAGACCAAGAGAAGTATAACGCGCTGAGCGCCGCCCAGCGCGCGACGCTGGGTCCGTTGGTAGGTCGCCTGAAGCAGCTGCAGGTTGGCCTGATCAATCGCAGCAAGGTCGTCACCGACGGTCTGGATGTCGAAGCGTCGTACACGCTGCGCACGGCCGAGATGGGGCGTTTCAAGGTGTTCGGCGAGGCGAGCTACACGCTGTCCTACAACCGCACGCTGCTGCCTGATGATCCGGCGATCAATTGCCCCAACAACACGGCTTGCGAGGCCGGTGAATACGGCTATCCTAAGCTGCTGGCCAAGCTGGGTGTCAACTGGGACCGCGGTGCTTGGGCGGCGACGACGAGCGCTAACTTCACTTCGCATTACCACGTGGACCGGACACCGTCGGCGACGATCAACCTTTACTACGACGAGTACGCGAACGGCCTGATGATCCCGAGCGCGACCCTGGTTGACGCCTCGCTGTCCTACAGCGGCTTCAAGAACCTGGTGCTGCGTGGTGGCGTCAATAACGTGTTCGACCGTGCGCCGGCATTCGATCCATCGTCGAACATCGGCTACGACACCGCCTACGGCAATCCGCGTGGCCGCTACATCTACATGTCGGCGTCGTACTCCTTCAAATGACGTGAGGGTGGACTGACGGGTGGGGCGGGCCGATTTGCGGCGCGCCCCGCAGCGGCGTACGTCGCGAAAAACCGGGCCTGGCCCGGTTTTTTTTCGCCCCTGCCGGGCGCAAGTGGCACAAGCTGCGGCGGCGGCGTTGCGCGGTTTGATTTTTCCCCTTGTTGGTCTGGTAAAATACATAGCTCTGACTGCGCCCAGCTGCGCTGCAAACGAATTTAAACTCCGCGACTGACCCACACCATCATGACAACTACGCTCCCGACTACCAAAATGGCCAATGCGATCCGCGCACTGGCAATGGACGCTGTACAAAAGGCCAATTCCGGCCATCCAGGCATGCCGATGGGCATGGCCGAGATCGCAGTTGCCCTGTGGAGTGGTCACTATCGCCACAATCCCGCGAACCCGAAATGGCAAAACCGCGACCGTTTCCTGTTGTCGAACGGCCACGGCTCGATGCTGCACTACGCGCTGCTGCACCTGACGGGCTACGACCTGTCGATGGATGACATCAAGGCCTTCCGCCAGATGCATTCGAAAACCCCGGGCCACCCGGAAGTCGATATCACGCCGGGCGTGGAAACGACCACCGGCCCGCTGGGCCAGGGCATCGCCAACGCCGTCGGCATGGCCCTGTCAGAGCAATTGCTGGCCGCTGAATTCAACAAGCCTGGCCACGACATCGTCAACCACTACACCTACGCTTTCGTCGGTGATGGCTGCCTGATGGAAGGTATTTCGCACGAAGTGTGCGCGCTGGCCGGCACCCTGGGCCTGAATAAACTGATCGCCCTGTACGATGACAACGGCATTTCCATCGACGGCAAGGTCGAAGGCTGGTTCACGGACGATACCCCGGCCCGCTTCGAAGCGTATGGCTGGAACGTCATCCGCGCCGTCGACGGTCACGATGTGGCCGCCGTCGCTGCCGCCATCGCCGCCGCCAAGACCGCATCGAAGCCAACCCTGATCTGCTGCAAGACCATCATCGGCAAGGGTTCGCCGAACCTGCAAGGTGGCGACAAGGTCCACGGCGCCGCGCTGGGCGACAAGGAAATCGCTGCCGTGCGCGAATACATCGGCTGGGATGCTGCACCGTTCGAAATGCCGGCCGACGTGTACGCCGCGTGGGACGCCAAGAAGCAGGGCGCCCTGCTGGAAGCGGACTGGAACGAGCGTTTCGTCGCCTACGGCCGCGAATTCCCGCAGCAAGCCGCTGAACTGACCCGCCGCATGCAAGGCGAACTGCCACAGGCATTCGAAGCGGCCCTGAGCGCCGCCATCGCGTCCTGCGTGGAAAAGAAAGAAAACATCGCTACCCGCAAGGCCAGCCAGAACGCCATCCAGGCACTGGCTTCGTCGCTGCCGGAATTCCTCGGCGGCTCGGCCGACCTGACCGGTTCGAACCTGACCAACTGGAAAGAGTGCGTGGCCGTGCGTTCGGGCCAGCCTGGCAACCACATCAACTACGGCGTGCGCGAATTCGGCATGAGCGCCATCATGAACGGCATTACCCTGCACGGCGGCTACATCCCGTTCGGCGCCACGTTCCTGACGTTCTCCGACTACAGCCGCAATGCGCTGCGCATGGCCGCCCTGATGAAACTGCGTTCGATCTTCGTGTTTACCCACGATTCGATCGGCCTGGGCGAAGACGGCCCGACGCACCAATCGGTCGAGCACGTCTCGTCGATGCGCCTGATCCCGAACCTGGACAACTGGCGTCCATGCGACACCGTCGAGTCGGCTGCCGCCTGGGGCGCCGCCGTGCGCCGCAAGGACGGTCCGTCGACCCTGATCTTCTCGCGCCAGAACCTGCCGTACCAGGAACGTAGCGCCGAACAGATCGAGAACATCTTCCGCGGCGGCTATGTGCTTAACGACGTGGCCGATGCCAAGGCGATCCTGATCGCCACCGGTTCCGAAGTGGAACTGGCCGTCGCAGCCGCCAGCGCGCTGGCCTCGGAAGGCATCAACGTGCGCGTCGTGTCGATGCCGTCGACCGACGTCTACGACCGCCAGGACGCCGTCTACAAGGCCAGCGTGCTGACGAAAGGTGTGCCGCGCGTGGCCATCGAAGCGGGCGTGACCAGCTTCTGGTACAAATACGTGGGCCTGGAAGGCGCCGTGGTCGGTATCGACACGTTCGGCGAATCGGCGCCGGCTGGCGTGCTGTTCAAGCACTTCGGCTTCACGGTCGAGAACGTCGTCGCCAAGGTGAAAGCCGTTATCGCTGGCTAATATTGATTTTTAACGGTCCTGGCGATATTGTCGCCGGGGGCGTGCATGTACCTTCTTTTTTAATCAGGAGCAGAGTATGACGATCAAAGTTGCAATCAATGGCTACGGCCGCATCGGCCGTAATGTGTTGCGCGCTTTCTACGAAGGCGGCAAGAAACAGGATATCCAGATCGTTGCCATCAACGATCTGGGCGATGCCAAATCGAACGCCCACCTGACCCGCTACGACACTGCGCACGGCAAGTTCCCGGGCACGGTCACCGTCGAAGGCGACAACATGATCGTCAATGGCGATCCGATCCGCGTGTTCGCACAGCGCAACCCTGCTGAAATCCCATGGGGCGAGCTGGGCGTGGACGTCGTGCTGGAATGCACGGGCTTCTTCACCACCAAAGAGAAGGCTTCGGCTCACTTGAAGGGCGGCGCGAAAAAAGTCATCATCTCGGCACCCGGCGGCAAGGACGTCGATGCAACCGTCGTGTTCGGCGTGAACCACTCGGTGCTGAAATCGACCGACACCGTCATCTCGAACGCTTCGTGCACCACCAACTGCCTGGCACCGCTGGTCAAGCCATTGAACGACGCCATCGGCATCGAAACGGGCCTGATGACCACCGTGCACGCCTACACCAACGACCAGGTGCTGTCCGACGTGATGCATGAAGATCTGCGCCGCGCCCGTTCGGCCACCATGAGCATGATCCCGACCAAGACGGGCGCCGCCGCCGCCGTGGGCCTGGTGCTGCCTGAGCTGAATGGCAAGCTGGACGGCTTCGCCATCCGCGTGCCGACCATCAACGTGTCGCTGGTCGACCTGTCCTTCATCGCCAAGCGCGACACCACCGTGGAAGAAGTCAACGCGCTGATGAAAGCCGCGTCGGAAGGCGCCCTGGAAGGCATCCTGACGTACCAGACCGAACCGCTGGTCTCGATCGACTTCAACCACAACCCGGCTTCGTCGAACTTCGATTCGACCCTGACCAAGGTGTCGGGCCGTCTGGTGAAAGTATCGTCGTGGTACGACAACGAATGGGGTTTCTCGAACCGCATGCTCGACACCACCGTCGCACTGATGTCGGCCAAGTAATTTTTTGACCGCATAAGAAAAAACGCCCTTCGGGGCGTTTTTTTTTCATTCGTGAATTTGCGACGCCTAACAAAACCGTAGCGAGCGGCAGTGATTTGTGGCCGAGAAGCGCAACCGTACTTTAGTACGGGGGCGCCGAGCCGGTGAGCATCGCCGGCCGCAAAGCGCGACGCGCAGTAGGTTTTGTTAGGTGTACCTACAGGCGGCGCCGGTAGAAGCGCCACAATACGCGCAGGTCGCGCAGCACGGGCACGCCCGACAGTAAAGTCAGCACGCCGGCGAGGATGATGGTGGCGGCGGGAAAACCGATGTGCTTGAAGGCCAGGGCGCCGCTGACGCCGCCGATGAAGAAGCAGCTGATCAGCAGGCTGTGTGTCCTGAGCTTGCCCCGGTTGACCTTGACCACACGGTCCGGCAACTCCCTGCGGTTGTAATACGCCATCTTGCCCAGTTCGATACCGATATCGGTCGACAGCCCCGTCACATGCGTGGTGCGGATGACGGCGCCCGAAATCTTGGTGATGATGGCGTTCTGCAAGCCCATGACAAAGCACAGCAGCAAGATGGTGACGGGGCCCAGCACGTCGGGCATGGCGGCCAGGTAATTGCCCGTCAGGCCGAACAGCAGCAACAGCGCCGCTTCCAGCAGCAGGCTGGCGGCAAACTGGCTGTGCAGGCGGCGCCGCTTGCCCCAGTTCACCATGATGGCCGTGACGGCCGCGCCGCTGACGAAGGCCAGCCAGGCGCCCAGCGCGGCCAGCGCCACTGTTACGTTGCCCAGCGCCAGGTCGTCCGCCATGCCCGAGACGATGCCCGTCATGTGCGAGGTATAACCGCCGATGGCAAGAAAGCCGCCCGCGTTGACGGCGCCCGCCACCAGCGCCAGCACGCAGCCCAGCTGCAGGTTGGCTTGCGTATCGCGCGCCGATCCGCTCAGACGGGACAGGTAATGGAGCGGCATGCGGGCGCGTTTTCCTCTTGCCGTGGCTTATTTATAGATGCCGGAACCGACGATCATATTGTCGACCCGTTCGATGTAGCCGGATTTTTGTTCGACCACCTTGGTCAGGGGATTGGGCCACTTGAAGTCTACCCAGCCGCGTCCGGCCGGCGTGCTGGCCGTGGCGATCAGCGACTTGATGACGGCCTTGCCTTCATTGTCCTTCAGGTCGATCAGGTTCTTGCCGACCATCTTGGGATTGTTGCCGTGCGCCAGGGTGACGCCATTCATGTCGTACACATAAATGTACAGGTCGCGGTCATGGAAGCTGGTGTTGGCGGGATCGGCAATGGCGGCAAAGGCCTTTTCCTTGCCGTCGGCCTTGATCATGGCCACGGCGCGCTTGGTCATGGCGATGGCTTCATCCGCGCTGCCTCTGGGGGCGGCCCATGCCGTTGCCGGCATGGCGCAGAGGATGAAACTGGCAACGAGGGCGTGGATGCCCGTTTTTACACTTGCCGTTTTTACACTTGTCTTCATACGCTGTCTCCTGGTATGGGCAACCCCGGCGCGGCCTGTTGTACGGCACCACTGGGAAGTGGAGTTGCCTGTACGTATCATACGCCGGCGCCGGGCTTATGCAATCGTCGCGGGAAAGATCGTGTGCCACAGGCGCATCACGTTGTCCGCATGCACGCGCACCCGCTCCGGTTCCACCCGGGCCAGATCCTGCCCTTGCAGGCGCAGCTGGTGCTGCAGCTTGCGCAGCGCGCGGTAGGCGTCGGCGACCGAAGCGGCCAGGCTGGCGTCGATCAGGCCCAGCTCGCCGCACAGGCGCAGCAGGGCGATATTGCCCGAGTTGGCCGTCAGCTGCGGATACTGCGCCGCATGCTGCAGCACCAGGTATTGCACCATGAACTCGATGTCGATCATGCCGCCCGGATCCTGTTTCAGATCAAAGCTGCCGGGACGGGGCGGATGCGCATCGAGCATCTTCTTGCGCATGGCCACCACTTCGCCCTTGAGCGGACCGTTTTCCGGGCGTTCCTTGCGCAGGATCGTGTCGCGGATGCGCTCGAAATGCTTGCCGATGCTGACGTCGCCGGCGCAAAAGCGCGCGCGCGTGAGCGCCTGGTGTTCCCACACCCAGGCCGCGCTGCTCTGGTAGCGCTCGAAGGCCTGCACGCTGGAGACCAGCATGCCCGAGGCGCCGTCGGGGCGCAGGGCGATGTCGATGTCGAACAAAATGCCGGCCGAGGTGTGCGAGGTCATCCAGGTAATGAAGCGCTGCGCCAGCTTGGCGTACAGGCCGGGCGCTTCCTGGTCGTCGTCGTCGAAGAGGAAAATGACGTCGAGGTCCGAGACATAGCCCAGTTCCTTGCCGCCCAGCTTGCCATATGCGATGACGGCGAATTTCGGCACCTCGCGGTGGCGCGCAGGTAACGTTTGCCAGACGGCTTGCACGGTGGCGGCGACGATGATGTCGGCCAGCTGCGACAGGTAATCGGCCAGCTTTTCCACGCTCAGGTCGCCCGCCAGGTCTTGCGCCAGGCACTGGAACAGCTGCGCGTGGTGCATTTCGCGCAGGATATCCATCTGCCGCTCCGTGTCGCCGGGGGCGTCGTCGAGCTGGCGCTGCAGGTCCAGCGCCAGCGCGGCCGGATCGGGCACCGTGTTGCGGATGCGTTCATCGAGCAGCTCGTCGAGCAGGATCGGGTGCTGCGTGAGGAAGGTGGCGGCCCAGCCGCTGGCGCACACCATGCGCACCACGCGCTCGAGCGTGTGCGGGTACTCTGTCAGCAATGACAGATAGGCCGAGCGGCGCGCGATGGCTTCCAGGAAATCGAGCAGCCGGCCCAAGGTGGCCAGCTGGCTGGCATTGCCGTTGGACACGGAGCAATCGGTGATCAGGGGCAGGGCGGAATTGACGAGGGCCACCAGGCGCGTGCGGCTCGCCTCGGGCAGGGACTGCAAACGCGGCGCCTGCCACGTGGCCAGCAAACGGCGCGCGCAGGCGGTGGGTTCATGGAAACCCAGGGCGGCAAAGCGCGCCTCGATGGCTTCCTGCTGGTCCGAGGCGGCGCAGTCGTTCGACGTTTGCGGGTCGATGCCCGTGTCGGCCGGCGGCGTGCCGCTGCTCTTGTCGCTGAACATTTCGTCGAATTGACCGGCGACAAACACGCGGTGCGCTTCCAGCTGGGCCAGCAGGGTGGGCGTGTCGGGCAAGCCCATCATCTGCGCCACGGTGAGACGGTCGGCCTCGTTGGCGGGCAGGGTGTGGGTTTGCGCATCGTCAAGATACTGCAGCCGGTGTTCGAGGTTGCGCAGGAAAGTGTAGGAAGCGAGCAGTTGTTCCACGATGGCCGGTTCCAGCAAGCCCTTGTCTGCCACCGTGCGCAGGGTGGCGCGCGTGGAACGTTCGCGCAGCTCGGCGTCGCGCCCGCCGCGTATCAATTGAAACACTTGCGCGAGGAATTCGATTTCGCGGATGCCGCCGCGGCCCAGCTTGACGTTGTTGCTGCGGTCCGGGTGCAGCCGCTCCTGGCGGTTGACCTCGGCACGGATCTGGCCGTGCATGGTGCGGATGGCGTCGATGACGCCGAAATCGAGGTAGCGGCGAAAGACGAAGGGCCGCACGATGGCGTCGAGCGCGGCGATGTCCTCGGGCTTGCCCGTCACGGCGCGCGCCTTGACCCAGGCGTAGCGCTCCCATTCGCGGCCCTGCACGATCAGGTATTGCTCCACCATGCCCAGGCTGGCGGCCAGCGGACCCGAATTGCCGTTCGGGCGCAAGGCCATGTCCACGCGGAACGTAAAACCGTCTTGCGTGATCTCGGCCAGGGCGGCGATCAGTTTCTTGCCCATGCGAATGAAAAACTCGTGGTTGGACAGGCTGCGCTGGCCCGGCTGGGTCGCTTGCGTGTCGCCATCTTCCGGATACACAAAGATCAGGTCGATATCCGACGAGACGTTGAGTTCGCCGCCGCCCTGCTTGCCCATCGCCAGCACCATCAAGGCCTGTTCCTCGCCTGATTCCTCGCCGACGGGCATGCCGTGCAGGGCCACCATTTCGTCCATGATGGCGTCCACATGCGTGCGGATGGCGAAATCGGCAAAGCCCGTCATGGCCGTGACGACTTCATGCAAGTCGGCCTGGCCGCCAAGATCGCGCGCGATCAGGCTGCAGACGAGCAGATTGCGCAGGCGGCGCATGGCCCGCTCGGGCGGCAGCGGCGGCGTGGCGGCGTTCGATTGCTCGGCCAGCGCGGCGGCAAAGTCGAGCCCGTCCAATGGTGCGCGCACCAGTTGCGCTACCTGCGCGGCGCGCTCGGGGGCGGCGTCCAGCCAGCGCTGGTAGAAACGGGAGGCGGAGATCAAAGGCTGTGTGCTCATGGTATCGGTAAGGGTCTCGTGGATGCTGCGTGCATGTTCTTGTTTAACTTGGCGGCGAACGGCGGGGGATGCGGTAAAATTGTGCCGCCGGCCCAATACCGCCGGTAGTGCGTGCTCTTCCGAACGATGGTAAGGGAGGCTTTGCTCAGACGCAAGCGCAAGGATGCAGGCGCGCACCACGAATGCAGACGATTTTTGCCATTATTTGACGCCGGGCCAGTTTATTAGCTTATTGATGCAAAAACCGCCAGAAGCAAGCGTGACAGAGCATGTGCCCTTGGCCCTGCGCTGGCAGCGGCTGCGTGCCGCCTATCGCCTGGCCAACCTGGCCACCCACCATGTGCTGGGTTTTACCATCAAACTGGTGCTGCTCGCGTATTTCGCCTTCGCCGTGCTGTTTTTATTCCTGCGCTACGCGATCCTGCCGAATATCGATTATTACAAAGGCGATATCGAGCGGGCGGCCAGCCGCGCGCTGGGCAACCCTGTCAGTATTGCGCGTATTTATGCCTCCTGGCATGGCGTGCGGCCCAATCTCTTCTTCGGCGACGTGACCCTGCGCGACCAGGCGGGCCGCCAGGCGCTGAGCCTGCCGAGCATATCGGCCACCGTGTCGTGGTGGAGCGTGCTCGGTTCCGTGCGCTTCACTACCCTGGAAATCACGCGGCCCGACCTGGACGTACGGCGCAGCAAGGATGGCAAGCTGTATGTGGCCGGGGTGTTGATCGACAGCACGCAAGGCAGCGATGGCAAGGGCGCCGACTGGCTGCTGTCGCAGCATGACATCATCATTCGCGACGGCAAGGTGCGCTGGACGGACGAAGCGCGCGGCACGCCGGAGCTGGCTTTATCCCAGGTCAATCTGCTGCTGCGCAACCGCTGGCGCAGCCACCGGCTGGGTTTGCAGGCCACGCCGCCCGCCAGCCTGGCCGCGCCCATCGATGTGCGCGCTCACTTCACGCATCCGCCTTTCAGCACGCGCATCTCCGATGTATCGATGTGGAAGGGCGAGCTGTACGCGGACCTGAAAAACGCCGACCTGGCCGCCTGGCGCCGCTACCTCGATTACCCGTTCGAGCTGAGCCAGGGCAAGGGCGCGCTGCGCGCCTGGCTGAGCCTGGATCACGCGCGCCTGGCCGGCTTCACGGCCGACGTGGGCTTGACCGAGGTGCAGGCGCAGCTGGGCGAGCATATCGCGCCGCTCGACCTGCTGTCGGTCAGCGGACGCATTTCGGCCAAAGAAGAGCTGTCGGCGCAGGTGCCCGACGGCAAGCCCACTTTTGGCGTGAATGGCCATCAGGTGGAGTTGACGAATTTCGCGGTGGAAACCCGCGATGGCCTCAGCCTGCCGCCCACGACCTTGTCCGAGCGTTTCATCGCTGCCACGAAGCGCAAGCCGGCGCGCACGGAAATCACGGCCAAGTCGCTCGATTTGCAAACCCTGGCCGCGCTGGCCGACAAGCTGCCGCTGGGCGAGCAGCAGCGCCAGCGCCTCGACGCCTTGGCACCGCGCGGGCGTTTGCAGGATTTTTCAGCGCAATGGGAAGGAGAGATGGCCACCCCCGCCAGCTACCGTCTGCGCGGCAAGCTCATCGATCTGGGCCTGAATGCGCAGCCGGCGCGCCTGGCCGTGGCGAAGACGGCGACCAGCCCCGCGCAGGCCGCCGCGCCCGCCATTCCCGGCTTCGATAAGCTCACCGGCAGCATCGACGCCAATGACAAGGGCGGCACCATTGCCATCGACGCGCAGGACCTGGTGCTGCAATTGCCCACGTACTTGAGTGAGCCGGCCTTGCCGTTCGAACAATTCGCCATGCAGGCGCGCTGGACGTTTGAAGCGGCCAATATGCTGCGAGTCGAGCTGGACAAGCTCGATTTCAATCAGCAAGGCTTGCGCGTCGCCTTGCAAGGCACGCACCGGATGCCGCTCGACGGCAAGAACCTGGGGCAGGTCGATTTGACGGGCACGATCGACAATTTCCAGATCAACACCATCGGCCGCTACCTGCCGCTGCAAACGCCCGAGCACCTGCGCCACTGGCTGACGGGGGCGCTGGAAGGCGGCATGGCGCACGATGTCAGCCTGCGCCTGCGCGGCGAACTCGAACATTTTCCCTTCAAGGCCGACACGCCCGCCCAGCGGAATGCCGCCCAGCGCAATCGCGGCGACTTCCGCGTGGCCGGCAAGATCGAGAATGGCAAGCTGAACTATGCGCCCGGCGAATTTGCGGAAAGCGGTCCGCTGGCGGGCAAGGCGCCCCTGTGGCCGCAGGCGGAAAAGATCAAGGGCAGTTTTGTGTTCGAGCGGGCGCGCATGGAAATTCGCGGCGACACGGCCACCACGGGCGGCGTGGCCTTGACGAATGTCAAAGCCGTGATCCCCGACCTGACCGTCTTCGACACCTTGCTTGACATTGAAGGCAATGCGGCCGGCCCGATGCAGGAATTCCTCAAGTACGTGACGGCCAGCCCCGTGCTGGGCTGGATCGAGCATTTCACGGACGAAACGACGGCGACGGGCAACGCCAGGCTGGCCCTCAAACTGCACTTGCCGATCGAGCGCATGCTCGAGTCGACCGTGCAGGGCAGCTTGCAGCTGGCGGGCAACGACGTGGTGCTGTTCCACGACATGCCGCCCGTGCTGGGCACGCAGGGCAAGATCGAGTTCAACGAAAAGGGCGTCAACCTCAATGGCTTGAATGGCAGCCTGCTGGGCGGGCCGCTGGCCATCTCGGGCGGCACGCAGGCGGACAGTTCGATTCAAGTGAAAATCGCCGGCAACATGACCATCGACGGCTTGCGCAAGACCTATCCGGCGCCCGTGCTGCAGCGCCTGGCGAAACATTTGAATGGCGGCGCGCGCTACAACGGCTTGATTACGGCGCGCGACCACCAGGTGGTGGTCAATGTCGAGTCGCCGCTGACGGGCCTGGGCCTGGATTTCCCCGCTCCCCTTAAAAAGCCGGCCGGCGACAGCCTGCCCGTGAAATTCACCCTGACGGGCAATGCGGCCAACGGCGCGGGCCTGCGCACGGATGATATCCGTATCGCGCTCGGCTCCGGCATCGCTGCCCGCTACCAGCGCCAGAAGCAGGGCAAGGACGCCTGGCGCCTGGTGCGCGGCGGCATCGGCGTGAACGTGCCGGCGCCCGAGCCCGATAGCGGCATGATGCTTAACGTCAACATGAAAACCCTGGACGTGGACAGCTGGATCGCCGTCGGCAGCGAGATCGCCGGCAGCGCCCCGGCGTCCGGCGACAGCGGCGCCGCCGACGATGCGCCCGATATCGCGCAATATGTGGTGCCGGACATGATGGCGGCCCGTGCCAGCGAACTGATGCTGGGCGAGCGCAAGCTGGAAAACGTCGTGGTCGGCGCCACGCATCAAAAGGATGTGTGGCAAGCCAATATCGACGCAAAACAAGTGTCGGGCTATGTGACGTGGCTGGAAACGCCGTCCGGCCTGGGCAAGATGACGGCGCGCCTGTCGTCGCTGATCATTCCGGAGTCGGCCGCCAACGACGTCAAGAATTTGCTGGAAGGAAAGAGTGGCGCCCAGTCGATCCCCTCGCTCGATATCGTTGCCGAGCAATTTGAACTGTTCAACAAGAAGATCGGTCGGCTGGAGTTGCAAGCCTATAACACCATGGCGGCGGGCGGGCGCGAGTGGCGCGTGGGTAAGCTGCAACTGTCGAACGCCGATGGCGCGCTGAGCGGCAGTGGAAAATGGGTCATCAAGGATGGACAAAGCACGACCAGCCTGCGATTCGGCCTCGACATCGTCGATGCAGGCAAGCTGCTCGACCGCTTCGGTTTTGCCGACACGGTGCGCCGCGGCAAGGGCCGTCTGAGCGGCGATATCGCCTGGAATGGCTTGCCGTATTCGCTAGACATCCCCACCTTGTCGGGACAGATCGAGATGAAGGTGGAATCGGGCCAGTTCCTCAAACAGGACCCGGGCGCGGCCAAGCTGCTGGGCGTACTCAGCCTGCAAGCCTTGCCCCGCCTGCTGAAACTCGATTTCCACGACGTGTTTTCCGAAGGCCTGGCCTTCGACGGCATCACGGCCAACGCCAGCATCAAGCGCGGCGTGGTGACCACCGACAATCTCAAGATGCATGGCGTGGCGGCCACCGTGCTGATGGATGGCACGGCCGATATCGCCAATGAAACGACGAATTTGCACGTGGTGGTGATCCCCGAATTCAACCTGGGCACGGGGCCGCTCGTGTACGCGCTGGCCGTCAATCCCGTCATCGGCCTGGGCAGTTTCCTGGCGCAACTGTTCCTGCGCGCGCCCGTGATGAAGGCACTCACCTACCATATGCAGATCGCCGGCCCGTGGAAATCGCCCGTCGTGACCAAGCTCGATGGTGGTAAATTGGAACCTGTCGCCATGCCCGCAGCGGCGGCGAGCGATGCCGTGGCGAAATAAATGCCATTCGGCAAGGTCGAATGTACAAGAGGTGAAATGATGCATACAGTTGCAGCAGTACAAATGATTTCCTCGCCTTCCGTGGAAGACAACCTGGCCACGGCGCGGCGCCTGGTGGCGCAGGCCGCCGCCGGTGGCGCGCAGCTGGTGGTGCTGCCCGAATACTGGGCCATCATGGGCAAGCAGGAAACGGACAAGCTGGCCCACGCGGAACAGCCTGGCAGCGGCCCCATCCAGGATGGTATGGCGCAGATGGCGCGCCAGCACGGCATCTGGCTGATCGGCGGCACCTTGCCCCTGATTTCCGGCGAGGAGGGCAAGGTCCTGAACACCACGCTGGTGTACGACCCGCAAGGCGAGCCGGCCGGCCGCTACGACAAGATCCACCTGTTCGGTTTTACGCGCGGCACCGAGTCGTACAACGAATCGCGCACCATCGTGCCGGGCGCGCAGGTACGCGCTATCGAGACGCCGTTCGGCCGCGTTGGCCTGTCCATCTGCTATGACCTGCGCTTTCCCGAACTGTACCGCGCCATGGGCGATTGCGTGCTGATCGTCGTGCCGGCCGCGTTTACCCATACGACGGGCAGCGCCCACTGGGAAGTGCTGCTGCGCGCGCGCGCCATCGAAAACCAGTGCTATGTGCTGGCCTCGGCGCAGGGCGGCCTGCATCCGAACGGCCGCCGCACCTGGGGCCACAGCATGCTGATCGACCCGTGGGGCGAAGTGATCGCCGTGCTGCCGGAAGGCGAGGGCGTGGTCAGCGGCGAGATCGACCTGGTGTTTTTGGCCGGCGTGCGCGAGTCCCTGCCCGCGCTAACCCATCGGACGATGTAAATTGAATGTTGAGAAAAGATAGCCATGATTCCATTTGAACCCAATCTGTCCAGCCTGGCCGTGGCGCGCGATATCCTGCTCACGCCGTTCGGCCTGGACGAAGACAAGCTGCTCAAAGCCCTGGGCACGATGTTTACGCACAAGGTCGACTATGCCGACCTGTATTTCCAGTCGACCAAGAGCGAAGGCTGGAGCCTGGAAGAGGGCATCGTCAAGACGGGCAGCTTTTCCATCGACCAGGGCGTGGGCGTACGCGCCGTGTCCGGCGACAAGACGGCGTTTGCGTACTCCGATGACATTTCCGAGCGGGCCCTGCTGGAAGCGGCGGCGGCCACGCGCACGATTGCGCGCGCGGGCGCCGGCAGAATCAAGATCGCGGGCCGGATGCAGCCGCAGGGCGGACGCTCGCTGTACCTGCCCAACGATCCGCTCGCTTCGCTCGATGCCACGGCCAAGGTGCAGCTGCTCGAGCGCGTGGAAAAGATGGCGCGGGCGAAAGACCCCAGAGTGGTGCAAGTGATGGCGGGCCTGGCCGGCGAGTACGACGTGGTGCTGGTGCTGCGCAGCGACGGCGTGCTGGCGGCCGATATCCGCCCGCTGGTGCGCGTGTCGCTGACCGTGATCGCGGAACAGAATGGCCGCCGCGAAACGGGCTCGGCCGGTGGCGGCGGGCGTTTCAGCTACGACTATTTCAGCGATGCCGTGCTGGAGCAATATGCCAGCGATGCCGTCAATTCGGCGCTGGTGAACCTGGAAGCGCGCCCCGCGCCCGCCGGGCCCATGACCATCGTGCTGGGACCGGGCTGGCCCGGCATCTTGCTGCACGAAGCGATCGGCCATGGCCTGGAAGGCGATTTCAACCGCAAGGGTTCGTCCGCGTTTTCGGGACGCATCGGCGAACGCGTGGCGGCCAAGGGCGTCACCGTGGTCGATGACGGCACCCTGGCCGGCCGGCGCGGTTCGCTCAATATCGACGACGAGGGCAATCCCACGCAGTGCACGACCCTGATCGAAGACGGCATCCTGAAGGGTTACATCCAGGACACGATGAACGCGCGCCTGATGAAGATGCCCGTGACGGGCAACGCGCGCCGCGAATCGTTCGCCCACCTGCCCATGCCGCGCATGACGAATACGTATATGCTGGGTGGTGACAAGGACCCGGGCGAGATCCTCGCTTCCGTGAAAAACGGCTTGTATGCCGTCAACTTCGGCGGCGGCCAGGTCGATATCACGAATGGCAAGTTCGTCTTCTCGGCCAGCGAAGCGTACATGATCGAAAACGGCAAGCTCAGCTACCCGGTGAAGGGCGCGACCCTGATCGGCAACGGTCCGGACGTGCTCAACCGCGTCTCCATGATCGGCAACGACATGCGCCTCGACTCGGGCGTGGGCGTGTGCGGCAAGGAAGGGCAAAGCGTGCCCGTGGGCGTGGGGCAGCCAACCTTGCGCCTCGACGGCATCACGGTCGGCGGCACGGCCTGATTTTTCTGAACACGGGGCGGCCAACACGGTTGTCGGATTACGCCCTCCGGGCTAATCCGACCTACTTTCTCTGACATGGCGCTCGCGTAGGTCGGGTTAGCGCAAGGCGCGTAACCCGACACCACTGCCGGCAGCGTCAACACGGTTGTCGGATTACGCGTGGCTGCGCCCCGCTAATCCGACCTACGCTCCCGATTTTTCAGAACTTGTATTTCACTCCCGCACTGATGAAGCGTCCCGCCGCGCCCGCGTAGTCGAGCGGGTTGTAGCCCGTGGCGCCATACGTCAGCGGGTCGAGCGGGGCGATCTTGTCGAACAGGTTCTGTATCGTCGCAAACACTTCCAGCTTGGGCGTGGCCAGCCAGCGGGCCGTCAGGTCTACCGTGGTGAACGAGGCGATGCGGCAGCCGCGCGGCGCGTCCGTGCCGTCGGCGAAATGCGTGGCGCAGCCGTCCGGATCATTCTTGAACAGCACGTTGTCGAGTGGCGCGCGGTAGTTGACGTTGGCCGTGACCCGCCAGTTCTGGCGTTCCCAGGTGGCGCCCAGGTTGATGCGGTCGTCTGGCGTACCCATGCAGTTGGACACATCGCAATTGCCATGCGTACCGGCAAAATCGCGCTGCGTGCCATCCTGTTCCGTGCGCAGCCATTTGTACAGATGCGTCCACTTCAGGTCGAAGGTCAGGCTGCCGTAGCCGTTGTCCAGGTTGAAGCGCTGGCGGGCGTCGATATCGATGCCGCGCACCGTTGTCTGCGCCGAATTCACATAGTTGGCCAGCACGGCCGTGATGGCGCCCGGATCGCCGGCAATACCGGTGGCCGTGGACGGGTCGCGCGCCACATGGCCTTCCGCGATGGCCGCATCCGTTTGCTCCTGGTTGATTTCATTCTTGCGGCGGATTTGCCACAGGTCCACGGAAATACTGCTGCGCGGCAGCGGGTCCCACACGGCGCCCACGGAATAGCTGCGCGAACGCTCGGGCGACAGGTTCGGATTGGGCGAGGTGATGACGGCGATGGAAGCCGGATCGCAAGCGGCCTCCACGCCCAGTGCGCAGCGCAGCGGATCGCTGGCGGTGGCAAACGCGGCCAGGCCGCCGACGCCGTTTTCCGCCGCACTGGGCGCGCGGAAGCCCTTGGCGAAGGTGCCGCGCAGGGCCAGTTCGCGTATGGGCGTCCATTTCACGCCCACTTTCGGCGTGTAGGAATTGCCCACGTCCGTGAAATGGTCGGCGCGCAGGGCGCCTGACAGCTCCACGGTTTTCAGCACGGGCGCCAGCACTTCGGCATAGATGGCCGAGGCGTTGCGGCTGCCCTTGTAGGCGGAATAGCCGAGGCCAATGATATTGCCCCGTTCCGTGCCCGTGGTGGGCTTGAGTTCCGTCGCTTCGTGGCGGAATTCCGCGCCCACGGCCACCCCGAGGCCGCCGCCGTCGAGCTTGGCCACCTCGCGGCTGGCCTTGAAGTCGATCTGCGCGATATGCGTCTTGGCATCGTTCGAGATGCGCGGCGACAGGGCTGCGTACAGCGCGGGCGAATTGAGGCCCGCGTTTTCCGCGATGCGCCACAGGCTGCCCGCCGGCAGGGCCGCATACGCGGGGTTCAGGCTGGCCGCCGCCACATTGGCGGCCGTGGGGTTGAGCAGGGCGAAGGCGACGTCGCGCTGCAGATAGCCGTTCAAGTCGTTCGAGACCTTGTTCTGCGAGTAAAGCAAGGCGCTGTCGATATCCCAGCCCGCCACGCTACCCTTGATGCCGGCCACGAAGCGCGTGAAGGTGGAGTCGACTTCCGACAGGCGCGGTCCCACGTCGGCCGCCAGGTAGCGCAGCCGCGCCGCGGTGCCGAAATACGGGTTGTCCGGGTGCGCAGCACCGAGCGACACGCCGGCATTGCTGACGGGTCCGCCGGGATAGCCGACCGAACCGCTGACCGTCGAAGGCGTGGTGGCCGAGTTCGATTCGCTGTGATACACGTTCAATTCGGCATACGTTTGCAAGGCCGGCGTCAGTTGCCAGGCGGCGCGGCCGAAGAAATTGATGTTCTTTTGCTTGGGCTGGATCTGGCCGTATTGCTGCGCGGCATCGGTCAGGCAGCCGCCGCCCGGGTCGCCTTGCGGATGCGTGGTGAAGTTGCCGCATGCGGCGCCGGGAAAGGTGCGCGTAAAGCCCACGCCGGCCAGGTTGCCGCGGTTGTAGTAGTCGAGCGTGTCGGGATTGCGCACATTGCCGTTGACGGCGCTGCCGGCCGCGTTGTTGGTGGTGATGGCGCCCGCGCCGCTGAGGGTTTCCTGCGCGCTGAAGCCCAGGTCGCGCAAGTCGCTGCGGCCGACGGCGCCCCGTCCGGCCCGGTCGCGGTTCCAGATGGCGGCCTTTTCGCTGTACTCGAGGTTCAGCAGCACGTTGTAGCGGTCGCTGTCGATGTCGCCGAAGCCGTGCGTGATGGCGGCGCGCGCGTCGCGCCCGTCCCATTCCTTCGTTTTGCCGTAATTGCCCTTGATGGCCGTGCCCTGGTAGTCGCGCCGCAGGATCACGTTGACCACGCCGGCGATGGCGTCCGAACCGTAGATGGCCGAGGCGCCATCCTTGAGGATTTCCACCCGTTCCACTGCTTCCAGGGGAATGATGTTCAGGTCGGCAAATACCTTCTGGCCATCGTCGGCCAGGCCATACGGCGCCACGCGGCGCCCGTTCAGCAGCACCAGGGTCGAGGCCGTGCCCAAGCCCCGCAGCGATACGCCGGAAGCGCCGGCGGCAAAGCCGTTGCCGAAGGTGGTGGGCACGGAGCCCTGATTGTCGACGGCCAGGGTCTGCAGCAGTTCGGCCACGCTGGACTTGCCCGATTTTTCAATGTCGGCCGCGTTCAGGGTTTGCACGGCCGACGCCGTTTCCGCTTGCGCGCGGCGGATGTTCGAGCCGGTGATTTCCACGCGGGCAATGGGAGCCGCTTCCTGTGCCAGAACGGGCAGGGCGAGCAGGGCGCTTGCCAGAGCCAGGCCCATGCGTGGCGGTGAAAATGGATGGGCAGATTGTTTGTAGATCATGCGAGTCTCCGGAAGGTCAGACAGAAAAAGGTGAGGTACACCTTGCAGTCTTGGCCGTGCGGCCTGGCGGGGATTCGATCTACATCAGTAGTGCGTCGCTTCCCAAGGTCAAAACGGGCTGGCGTGGCGTGCGCGCCACGGCGGCCACAGCGTTGCCAGCCTGCCGAGGCGCATCGGCAGCGCGCAACTTTTTATGCTTTTTGAGGTATTTTTCAGTGTAAAACGGCGGCGGCATGCGGCTTTGCCGACAAATATGCTTGCCAACCCGCGCAATTTAGGTTTATAGTCGTTCATCACTTACGGATGACTCGCATGTTCGCTCGCCACTTTTTTACCGCTTATTTTTACTTTAGCAATTCCAACCCAAAGGCGGTGGAGTAGCGGTCGGTTCACGTAGCAGCAAAAAACGAGATCCCAGCAAATTCTAAAAAACCGCCACTGATGGCGGTTTTTTTTTACCCAGATGTTTTACCCATCCTTAAATTTTGGAGAAAATGATGCCCCGCACCGATGATTTGCGAATTCGCGAAATGAAGGAATTGACCCCGCCGTCCCACCTGATCCGCGAATTCGCCTGCTCGGAGCAAGCCGGACAGACCGCCGCCAGCGCCCGCATTGCCCTGCACCGTATCCTGCACGGCCAGGACGACCGCCTGATGGTGGTGATCGGGCCTTGCTCCATCCACGATACCAAGGCGGCGATGGAATATGCGCGCCTGCTGGTCAAGGAGCGCGCGCGTTTCGCGGGCGAACTGGAAATCGTCATGCGCGTCTACTTCGAGAAACCGCGCACCACGGTGGGCTGGAAGGGCCTGATCAACGACCCGTACATGGACAACAGCTTCCGCATCAACGACGGCTTGCGCATGGCGCGCGAACTGTTGCGCGATATCAATGAGCTTGGCTTGCCTGCCGGTACCGAGTTCCTCGACGTCATCAGCCCGCAATACATCGCCGACCTGATCAGCTGGGGCGCCATAGGCGCGCGCACGACGGAGTCGCAGGTGCACCGCGAGTTGGCGTCGGGATTGTCCTGTCCCGTTGGCTTCAAGAATGGCACGGACGGCAATGTGAAGATCGCCGTGGAAGCCATCAAGGCCGCCTCGCAGCCGCACCATTTTCTTTCCGTCACGAAGGGCGGCCACTCGGCCATCGTCTCGACCAACGGCAACGAGGATTGCCATATCATCTTGCGCGGCGGAAAAACCCCGAACTATGACGCGGCCAGCGTGGACGAGGCGTGCAAGGCCATCGCCGCGCAAGGGCTGGCGGCGCGCCTGATGATCGACGCCTCGCATGCGAACAGCTCGAAAAAACCGGAAAACCAGATCCCCGTGTGCGCCGACATCGCCAGCCAGGTGGCGGGCGGCGATGGCCGCATCGTCGGCGTGATGGTGGAATCGCATCTGGTGGCGGGGCGTCAGGATTTGATTCCCGGCAAGGAATTGATCTATGGCCAGTCCGTCACGGACGGCTGCATCGACTGGAGCGCCAGCGTGGCCGTGCTGGAAAACCTGGCGGCGGCCGTGAAGCAGCGCCGCTTGCAGGGCGACGCGGAATAACATGGCGCGCAGCATGAAAAAAAGCCCGGAAAGCTAAGCTTTCCGGGCTTTTTCAGTTTTCAGCTGACAGGAAGCTTAGAACTTGTAGGAACCGCTCAGGTAGAACTGGCGGCCCAGGGCGCTCGAGTACGATGGGTTGTAGCCTACTTGATGCGAACCCGTGTTACGCAGGGTGAACGGCGGATTGCGGTCGAACAGGTTCAGGATGCCGCCCGTGATTTCCACGTTCTTCAGCGGACGGTAAGCCGTCTGGAAGTCGAAGGTGGTGTAGCTCGGCACTTCCAGCTGGATGCCATAGCATTCGCCAGGGCTGCCGGCCACGATCACGGCGCAATCGTCAGCCGTCTGTTCCTTGTCCGTATAGCCGTTGCGGTAGCTGGCGCTCAGCGTATGCGTGAACTTGGCCGTCTCATACGAGGTGGTGGCGCGGATGATGTTGCGGAAGCTGACCTTGTCGTTCGAACCGTAGCGATTCAGGCTGGTTTCCCATTGATCATCGGTGCCCGGCGTCGTGTAGCGCGAACGCAGCAGATAGGTACCCATCAGGCGGCTCGTCAGGCGGCCGTCCAGCAGCTTCATCTTGTGGGTGAAGTCGTAGTCGATACCGCGGTTTTCCACCTTGCCGATGTTAATCGGCAGCAGCTTGATGGCCAGCACGTCCTTGCCCGTCGAGCTGATGTGCTTGGTGGTGAACAGGTTGGCGTACTTGGCAGGATCGTTGAAGATCAGGCCTTCCGAAACCGCCGTGACCTGGTCGCGGATTTCCACGTTCCACAGGTCGAACGACATCGACAGGCTGTCGATCGGCTCGAATACGGTACCGATGCTCCATTGCTTCGACGTTTCCGGCTTCAGGTCCGGGTTGCCGCCCTGGAAGGCTTCGAACTGCTGGCGTCCCACGCCGCTGCAGTAGCCGGCCAGCGGGTGGCCGCCCATGCCGTTCGCTGCCGTCAATGGGCATTGGTAGTTACCGCCCGTGACGCCCCAGTCTTCCAGTGGGCCAGCGATTTCCTGCATGCTGGCGGCGCGGAAGCCGGTACCGGCAGCGGCGCGGAACATCAGGCTCTTGGTGGCGGAATACTTGCCGCTGACTTTCCAGGTGGTGGCGTTTTCTTTCTTGCCTACCGTCTTGCCCGTCAGCTTGTCGTCGATGGATCCGATCTGGTCATAACGCAGCGAGCCGGTCATTTCCAGTTTTTTCGAGATCGGCATCATCAGCTCGGCGTAGGCGCCGGCATTGTCGCGCGCGTATTCGCTGTCGACTTGTACATTGTCAAACAGGATCTGCGCCTGCCTGGCGACGTCGGCCTGCTTCACCTTGTACGAGGTGTTGCGGTAGTCGGCGCCCACACCCAGCATGGCCGTGCCGCCTGGCAGCGAGAACACAGGGCGCGAAGCGCGGCCGTCGATGCCTTTCATTTCCACGGTTTGCGTGTTGTAGGTGCCGCTGAAGCCCGTGCCCAGCAGGGCCTGGCGCATGGCGTCCGGCATGGAACCGACAGGGTAGGCGAACGGGTCGATATTGCCGGCGGCTACTTGCGCGTCGAATTTGTCGGCCAGCGGGAAGCCGCTGACGTATTTCTGCGTCTGCTTGTTTTTCGAGTACGTCACGGCCGAGTTGATGTCCCAGCCGAATGCATTGCCATCGATGCCGGCGACGATGTGGGTGGCCTTGGTGCCGTAGTCGTAGACACGGTTGCCCATTTCCGACAGGCGGTATTTGGCGACGGCGCCCGTGGCGTTGGCCAACTGCGCCGGCGTCAGGTTCGGCGCCAGATATTTATTGAACAGCGGCGAGCCGACGTCGACGGAGAAATCGGCCGGGTACGGCGCAATGCTGGCGACGACGCGCGCTTCCGTGTAGGCGAGGTCATAGAAACCCTGGAAGCCGGTTTTGCCCAGTTTGACGGTACCCGAGCTGAAGATGGCGTCGCGCTTCGATTCGGGATTGATTTCGATGGTCGATGGCGAATCGAAATAGCAGTTGCCGTCGCCATAGAAATCCATGTTGCTGGCGGCGCATTTGCCGCCATGGGCCAGGGCGTACGGGTTCAGATTGACGTTGTCGATGAAGGGCTTGTTGGTCTCTGGATTGATGACCACATTACCGTTCGCATCGGTGCGTTTGTAATCGACCGTGGCATTGCCAGGGGCCGAGCGCGAGGAACCGTTGATGAATTGCAGTGCCTTGCCGGTCTTCGGATCGTTGAAATTGATGATGCCGCTTTTCGCGAAGCTGCGCTGCGATGCCTTCAGCGATTTTTGTTCGTCATGGCTGGCCGACACGAAGATGCTGTAGCCGTCTTCGTCGATATCGCCGAAGCCCTTGCTGATCGAGATCGAGTTGCTGGCGCCGCCTTTTTCTTCAGGACGCGAATACTTGGCATTGATTTCCAGCGGCGATGCGCCTTTTTTCAGGATGAAGTTGACCACGCCGGCGATGGCGTCGGCGCCGTACAGGGCCGAGGCGCCGTCCGTCAGCACTTCCACGCGCTCGATGGCCGACAGGGGGATCGAATTGAGGTCGATGGTGGTGCCGGAATTGGATGGCGCGATACGGCGGCCGTTCAGCAGCACCAGCGTGTAGGCCGCGCCGATATCGTGGATCGAGGCCGTTGTGACGCCGCCGCCGCCGCCGCCCACCGAATCGGCGGCCACGGAGAAGCCCTGCATCGCAGGAATTTGCTGGATGAAATCGGTCACCGTGGTGACGCCGGTTTTCTTGATGTCTTTCTGGTTGAACGACTGCACCGGCAGCGACGCTTCGGAAGCGATGCGCTTGATGCTCGAACCCGTGACTTCCACGCGTTGCATGGTGCCATCTGTTGTTTCTTGTGCGTACGCGGCGTGCATACTCAGGGCCATGCCGCCTGCAAACATCAGGCGCAGCGACCGCGATATTACATTTTCTATCATCATCTGAAATTCCTTGTTATTGTGATAAAGGCGGCAATTATTTTGAAATAACTTGTTGCTTGCCAACAATTTATTTGCCTTTTTGAAAATCCACCAATGAAAATTCTGTAAATTTTCTGGGCCCTCATCAAAACATTCACGATTCAGATTGTCAATTTCACGCGGACTTTTTGGACGAAATGCAACATTTCCCTGTTTTTTTTGTAATCCTTCAGCAATAAAGTATCGTGAACCCTTGTCAGCCTTGCTCAGATGAGTAAAATAAAACGGCGCACATCATCGCTGATGGCGCCGCTTTTCTGTTGCAGGCACGCTGTTGCCGGCGCTGCCTGTTTTATCTATTGACCTGAAAATTCCCCTTAAAACGTATAGCTGCCGCGCAAGTACCAGGCGCGCCCGATCGGGTCCGTGTAACGCGGGTCGTAACCTTTCTGGAACAAGGTGCCCTGGTTCGAGAACGGCGGTTCCTTGTCGAACAGGTTTTTTACGCCGGCCGTCAGCAGCAAGCCTTTCCACGCGTAGCTGCCCGACACGTTCAGCAGGCTGTACGACGGCACATCGTGGCGGAACTGCGGATCCACCAGATTCTGATCCGTGTAGCCGGACTTGAACGATTGCGACACGGTGGCGCCCCAGTTGCCCATGCGCCAGTTCAGCGCGGCCGTATGTTTCCAGCGGAACACGGGATTGTTGTCCGCGTAGCGGCCCACGTTGGCAATGAAGGCGCCGCCCCGTTCGTTCTGGTAGTCATACTTGTGGGTCCACGTGCCATCGACCGACACGCTGACATCGCCATACGCGCCACGGGCCAGGAGCGCATTGAGGCTTATGTCGATGCCGTCCGTTTTCACTTCGCCGAGATTGTCGTTCAAGTCCAGGATCGCGTAGGGCGAACCATCGGGATTGCGCAGGAACAATGCCTTGTATTTCTCGTAGTTGCCGAAGATCGATTGCTCGGGCAAGGACGAAATCTTGTCCTTCAGATGGATGTTCCAGTAATCGATGGCGAGCGTGACTTCCTTGACGGGTTCGAGCACGAGGCCGACGGCAAAGGTGGTGGATTTTTCCGGTTTCAGCTTTTCATTGCCGCCCTGTAGCTTGAACTGCTGCAAGTCGCAATCGCGCAAGGGGTTGGCACCGGGCTGCGGCACGCCGCCGGGGCACAAAATCGGGTCGTCATAGGTGTCGTTGGTATCGTTCTTCGACGGCGGCGCATTCTTTTCAAACAGGGTGGGCGCGCGGAAACCCGTGCTGGCCGAGCCGCGCAGCACCAGCGCGCTGCTGGCCTGGTAGCGCAGGGCCAGCTTCGGATTGGTGGTGCTGCCCACGTCGCTGTAATGGTCGAAGCGGGCGGCCAGCTGTACTTCCAGGTCCTTGATCAGCGGCAAGTTGACTTCGCCGAAGACAGCTTCGATGGTCCGCGAACCGCTCTTCGACAGCGAACCAGACAGACCGGAACTGGCGGCCTGGCCGGCGATGTCGCGGTTGACGTTGAAGTCGGCCTTTTCGCGCCGCACTTCGCCGCCCAAGGCGATGGCCAGCGGACCGCCTGCCAGCTGCGTCAGCTCGCGGCTGCCCTTGACGTCGAAGCCCGTGGTGGTGACCTTGGCGCTTTGCACTTCGCCGCGCAGTGCCGTGCTGGCCAGGTAGGCCTTACCGGCCGCATCCTGCTCGCCAAACGGGTTCAGAATGCCGTTCAGCACGCCAGCGGCAAAACCCGCATCCTGCACATAGCCGTTCGTGAATTTTTCCGACGATTTGCTGATCGCATGGCTCAGGCCCGTCTTGTAGTCCCAGCCGGCCAGTTCGCCCTCCAGCGCCAGCACCAGGCGGTCGGCCTTGCCGTCCGAGTCGATCTGCCGCTGGCCCGCCTCGACGGGGCGCCAGTTGACGCTCAGCGGCTGGCCCGACAAGCCCGGCTGGGCCGGTACGCCGCCCGCATTGCCCGGATAATATTTGCTGCTGATGGGCAGAATCAGGCCCGTTTGCGGCGGCGGCGCCGTGCGTGCCTTCACCTTGTTTTCCGAATGCAGATATTCCACGGTGGCCAGGTGGCCGCCGCCCAGCTTGAAAGCGCCCTTGCCGAAGAAGGCCAGCTGTTGCTGTGCGGGCAAGTTGTCGATCTGGCGCGTGTAATCCTGGCGGCAGGTGCCGTTCGCCGGCAGGGCCGGCACCGACAGCGGCGGCAGGCAGCCGCTGGCCGCGTAGGGGTTGCCGGCCAGGCCATTGCCGCCGTTGGCCGCCGCGTCGAAGTAGTTGCCAGGAAATGTCGTGCCGCTGGTAATGGACAGGCCGCGCGAGGGGACGATGCCGGTGGCTGAAAAGGCACGGTCCTGCGACGTGAGCACGTTTTGCTTGTGGTAGTCGAGCACGCCGAAGATATTGTAGCCGTCGGTGTCGAGCTTGCCGAAACCCGTCGACAGGTTGATGCGGTGCTCGCCGCCGCCCTTGTGTTCGGGGACGACCACTTCGGCCGTGATGTTCGTGACGTTGACGGAGCGCTTGGTGATGAAGTTGATGACGCCGCCGATGGCGTCCGTGCCGTAGATGGCCGAGGCGCCGTCGCGCAGCACTTCGACGCGCTCGAGGGCGGCAATCGGAATGATGTTCAGGTCGACGCTGGCGCCGTCATACGGATGGTTGGCGATGCGCCGGCCGTTGAGCAGCACGAGGGTCTTGTCGCCGCCCAGGCCGCGCAAGTCGGCGCTGGCCTGACCGCCCGTGGGCAAGCCGCTGGTATTGCCGCCGACGGCATTGCCGCTGCCCATGCTGGACGCATTCGAGGGTATCTTGCTGAGCACTTCCTGGGCTGTCGTCAGGCCCTGTTTGGCGAAATCCTCGGCCTTGAAGATGGACAGGGGCGTCGCCGTTTCCGACACGAGGCGCTTGATCGAGGAACCGGTGACTTCGACGCGCTGCATGGCGGCAGGCTCGCCGGCGGCGCCGGTGTCCTGCGCCATGGCCGCATGGCCATACGCGCCGAGCAGGGCTGCGCACAACAGGCGCAAGGTAGGGGAGGGACTGCGGGTTTGCGTCATCTGACACTCCTGTGGCTTGGTCATGGGCCAAGTGGCCTGCAAGGGAGTTTTACAGGCGCACAGCAGGTCAGGTTTGCGCTGGCGCAATAGGCGTGTGGATGAGTGCCTTGCGCCACAGTCGCGGATGAAAAAAAAGGCGGTGATTGCTCACCGCCTTGCGCCAGGATACGGGTGTATGCTTAGAAAAACTTGTAGCTGGCGCCCAGTTTGAAGTAGCGGCCGATGGCGCCGCTGGCATCCATCGGGTTATAGCTCATGCCGCCGTAGGTCAGCGGGTCGAGCGGGGCGATCTTGTCGGTCACGTTGTTGATCGAGGCAAACAGTTGCAACTGTTTGTTGACGTTCCAGCGGCTCGACAGGTCGAGCGTGGTGAACGAGGCGAGCTTGCAACCGTTCGGCGCCGGCGTACCGTTCGCCAGTTTGGAGGCGCAAGGATCGCCTTCAAACTTGATATTTTTCATATCCGAACGGTAGTTCAGCACGCCGCTGACGTTCCAGTTGCCCAGGTCCCACGAGCCGGTCAGATTGATCTTGTCCTTCGGCGTGCCGGCGCAGTTGGAGGTATCGCAATTGCCATGCGTGCCGGCGAACTGGTAGCGCACGGTGGCCGACTCGGCCCGCACCCACGAGGCGATGTGGGTCCAGGTCAGGCCGAACGTGGCGCGGCCGTAGTCGCCCAGGCGCACGCGCTGCTTGACGTCCAGGTCGATACCCTTGATCTCCGTGTAGCTGGAGTTGCGGTACGGTGCCTTGGTAATCAGCAAGGTGCCCGTGTTCGGCACCACCACGCCATTGATGGTCAGGTTGTTGTCGGCGCGGACGGCCGTCGGCAGGGCGGCCGCTTCGTTGTACGGCAGCGGGTTGATCTCGTTTTCGCGCTTGATCTTCCAGGCATCGAGCGACAGGCTGGTATCGTTGAACGGATCCCACACCAGGCCCAGGGTGTAGCCCTTGGACTTTTCCGGCTTCAGGCTCGGGTCGCCGATCTTGACGGCCGCCACCTGCAGTTCGCAATCGCTGGCATTGGCGCCCGGCAAACGGGTGCCGCCCGGGCAGCGCACGGGATCGCTCACGGTCGAGGTACCCGTCGATTGCGAGTTGGCATTGCTTTCCGCCGGTCCTGGCGCGCGGAAGCCTTCCGAATACGTGCCGCGCACGGCGAAGGTCTTCAGCGGCGTCCACTTGGCGCCCAGTTTCGGCGTGGTCGACGAGAACCGGTCATATTTGTCGTAACGCAAGGCGCCCGACAATTCCACCGTCTTGATGACGGGTGCCAGCACTTCGAAGAACACGGCCGAGACCTTGCTGTCGCCCTTGGCCGCCACATAGCTGGAGTTGATGGAACCGTACTGCGTGCCCGACAGCGATGGATTGTCGAGCTTGTCGCGGCGGTGTTCCGCGCCCACGGCCAGGCCCAGGGCGCCGCCCGGCAACTGCATCAGCTCGCGCGAGGCCTTGAAGTCGATGATGTCGAGCTTGGTAGTGGAATCGGAGGTGGCGTTCGTCACCATGGCCGCGTACAGCGAGGCGGGATTCTTGCCCGCCTGCGCACCGATGTAGTACGGGAAATATTGGCTGTTCGGATTGCCCAGCGCATCCTTGACGACAGCCATGTTCAGCATATTGCTGTAATCGAGGTGCAGCTTCGATTCCGAGTGCGTATAGCCGGCATCGTAGTCCCAGCCCATGGCGTTACCCTTGACGCCGAGCACGATGCGGTTGAATTCGTTGTTGGCCTGGCGCGTGCTGGCGCCCACGTCGAAGGCCTGGTAGCGCACGCGCACCGGCACGCCGTATGGATTTTGCGGGTGGTTGGCGGCCAGCACGATGGTGGTGCCCGCGCCGGAACCGTAGTTGACGACGCCAGTCGGGCTGGTGGCATTCGGCGGGAAGGCGATGGTCGGCGTGATCGAGGGCGGGATCAGGGTGAAGGCCGTATCGCGCTTCGAGTAGCCCGCTTCCGCATACACCTGGGTATCGGCATTGACTTGCCAGGTGCCGCGCGTGTACAGGTTGATCGATTCGATCTTCGGCTGCATCGAGCGGAACTGGTCGTGGTGCCACAGGCAGCCGCCCTTCGGATCTTGCGGCGAAGACACGGACAAGCTGGAGCAGCCGGGCAGCGACACATAGTTGTTGGTGACGGGGTCGCGGATCAGGCCCGTCGGCGCGGCATTCGCATCGTTGTTGCCGTTGATGTAGCCGCCGGCGAACTGGGTGTTGATCGCATAGCCATACGGGCGCAGGTCGGCCTTGCCTATCCATTTGCGGCCGGCGCGGTCGTTGTTCATCAGCATGTCCGACTTGCTGTATTCGGCATTGAGGACGAAGTTGAATTTATCCGTATCCAGGTTGCCCTTGCCGAAGGTCAGCGAGGCGCGGTGCTGCTTGGCGTCGCTGTCGCCGGAGATGCCCGTGTCGCCTTTCAGGGTCAGGCCTTCGAAGTCCTTGCGCAGGATGATGTTGACGACGCCGGCGATGGCGTCCGCGCCGTAGGTCGACGATGCGCCGTCCTTGAGGATCTCGATGCGCTCGACGATCTGCATCGGCACGGTGGACAGGTCGGTAAAGCTTTTCTGGCCGTCATCGGCGCGCGCGAACGGCGCCATGCGGCGGCCATTGAGCAAGACCAGGGTCGAGGTGGCGCCCAGGCCGCGCAGCGAGATGGCCGTGGAGCCGGCGGCAAAGCCGTTGCCGAAGCCCGTCGGCAGGGAGCCGGCGCCATCGGCGGTCAGGGTTTGCAGGTATTCGGCGACGGTGGCCTTGCCCGATTTCATCAAGTCGTCGCGGGTGATGACCTGCACCGGCGATGCGGTCTCGGCCGTGGCCCGTTTGATGCTCGATCCTGTAATTTCCACACGTTGTACATTGGCGTCTTGCGCCATTGCCGGCGCAGCCGTCATGCCCAGGCTGAGCGCTGCTACGCTACCCGAAAAAATCAGGCGTACGGAGCGGGACATCACTGTTTCCATCATCATTCTCAGAACTCCGAAAGTATGCTCGGCCGGCCCTTGTGCGGCACAGCTTTGCCAGGGTGATAAAGATTGCTGCGTCGGCAATCGCTATGGATCAAACGGCATATCGTGTGAGCCGTCGTGATCGATAAGACCATTTGTCGAGAAACCTTGTCAACGCGCACACACCCGCTTTCAGCATGGAAACAACAGTGTTTTTTATAATGTTGGCATGTTTCAATATTTGCAATTATTTCAATGTTGCACTGCGATGCGCATTTTCCGTACTGCGATAAAAACGGCTGTCATTCGAAGCCGTAAGGGTTACTGCCAGGACGGTTTTTCATGGCGGCGACCTGTCTTTGTTGCGCTGCGGAAGATTCTCCCGGCGAGGCAGGTGAGCGTGGCGCCACGCCACGCCAGTGCTGCGGCTTTTCGCCCGGCGAACGGAATATGCGTTATCGTTACGCCTTTTTCCGGCTCGCCTGCTTGCAGGTCCGGCTGGCGATGAACAAGGCATAGATCTTGCGAGGATGGACTGGTTTTGGCGGTGGAATCCTGTATCCCAGGGGGAAGCCAGTACAAGCGCACCAATACGGTGCGACAGATAATCGAGATGAAGGGTATTACATGAAGTCACCATGGATGCGGCGCGTGGCGCTGCTCGCCTGCCTGGCCACCCTGCCGCTGGCGGCCGTGGCCGTTGACGCCGCCCCCGCGGCCGCGCCGGTCAAAACCTTGCGCTATATCCTGCCGGCCGCCGAGACGGGCTTCGATCCGGCCACCGCGCGCGACCTGTATTCGAACCACATCACGCAGGCCGTCTTTGACACCCTGTACACCTATGACTACCTGGCGCGCCCCGTCAAGGTGGTGCCCGGCGCGGCGGCTGCCATGCCGGAAGTGTCGGCCGACGGCAAGACCTATACCATTCGCCTGAAAAAAGACATCCTGTACACGCCTGACGTCGCGTTCGGCGGCAAGCGCCGCGAACTGACGATGGCCGACTACGTGTATTCGTGGAAGCGCCTGTTCGACCCGCGCCTGGCGTCGCCGCACAGCTGGCTGTTCGAAGGCAAGGTGGTGGGCCTGGACGACCTGGCCAAGGATGCGGCCAAGTCGAACAAGCTCGATTACAGCAAGAAGGTGGCGGGGCTGGAAATCCTCGACCCGTACACCCTGCGCATCTCGCTGACCAAGACCGATTTCAATTTCCCCATGATCCTCGCCTACGTGCCGACGGCCGCCGTGGCGCGCGAAGTGGTGGACAAATACGGCGACGTGAAGGGCGAAGTGGGCTCGAATCCCGTCGGCACCGGCTACTACACCCTGGGCGAATGGACGCGCGGCAACCGCATCGTCCTCAACCGTAACCCCCAGCATTTGCCCGAGACATGGAATTTCATGGCCGGCGACGACCCGGACGACCAGCGCATCGTGCGCCAGATGCAGGGCAAGCGCATTCCCGCCATCGACCGCATCGAAATTTCCGTGATGATCGAAGACCAGTCGCGCTGGCTGTCGTTCCAGAGCGGCGGCACGGACGTGTTCTGGCTCGACGGCCCGCTGGCGCCGAAGGCGTTGCTGAATGGCAAGTTGCGTCCCGAGCTGGCGGAGAAGGGCGTGCAACTGTCGCGTCTGCTGGACCCGGAAATCAGCTATTACTACTGGAATATGGAAGACCCCACCCTGGGTGGCTTCAGCAAGGAAAAGATCGCCCTGCGCCGCGCCATTGCCATGGCGCACAATATCGATGAAGAAATCCGCATCATCTGGAATGGCCAGGCCAAACGCCTCGACTATCCGATCCCTCCGGGTGTCGTCGGCTACGACCCGCACTATAAATCCCTGCTGCAATACGATCCCGTGCTGGCCAACAAGCTGCTCGATAAATTCGGCTACAAGAAGGGCGCCGACGGCTGGCGCACCTTGCCGGACGGCAAGCCGCTCTTGATCCGCTACGCCTCGCGCAACGAAGCCAATGGCGTGCTGCAGGCGGAAATGTGGCGCAAGACGTACAACTCGCTGGGCATCCGCATGGAAAACGACCGCATGATCTTTTCCGATATCTTGAAGACGGAAAAGCAGTGCAAGATGCAGACGCGCACGGCGCCGTGGCTGGCCGACTATCCGGACGGCGACAACTTCATGCAGCTGTTCTACGGCCCCAACACGCACCAGAACAACAATGGCTGCTACCAGGATCCCGAGTACGATAAATGGTACGCGGCCAGCCAGGCCATGCCGGCCAGCCCCGAGCGCGATGAGCTGTTCCACAAGATGGCGCGCCGCCTTGAAGTCAATGCGGGCGCCCTGATCGGCTATGCGCGCTACCGCAACATGCTGGCGCAAAAGTCGGTGCTCGGCTACAAGAAGCACCCTATCCTGTTCCAGGAATGGGCGTATATGGATATCGACAGCACGGGCGCGCCGGTGGCGCCTGCGGCTGACTCGGCTAAAAAATAAGCGCGGCCGCTTTTAACACCATATACGACAAGGAATCATTATGTTTGCTTATATCCTGCGCCGCTTGTGGCAGATGCTGCCCACCATGCTGGGCGTGGTCCTGCTGGTGTTTATCCTGTTTAACTGGGTGGGCGGCGACCCCGCCTACATCCTGGCCGGCAAGATGTCTAGTGCTGAAAGCATCGCCAACATCCGCCGCCAGCTCGGCGTCGACCAGCCGTACTATGTACAGCTGTGGATCTTCATCAAGCAGATCGTCACCTTTGATTTCGGCCAGAGCTGGGCGACTGGCGAGTCCGTGTCGCACATCATCACCTCGCGCCTGGGCCCGTCGATGATGGTGCTGATCCCGCTGACCGTGCTGGAAACGTTCTTCGGCGTGGCGCTGGCGCTGGCCATCGCGTTCGTGCGCGGTTCGCTGACGGACCGCATGGTGATGATCGCCTGCACGGTGGGCATGTCGATTTCCATCCTCGTCTACATCATCGTCTTCCAGTACGGCTTCGCCTATAAACTGGGCCTGTTCCCCGTGCAGGGCTGGGGCGACAGCTTCTGGGAAAACCTGCTGCGCTATTCGACCCTGCCCATCCTGATCGGTCTGGCCGTGTCCATCGCACCGACCCTGCGCTTGTTCCGCACCTTCGTGCTGGACGAGGCGAATCAGGATTATGTGCGCACGGCGCGCGCCAAGGGCTTGAAGGAAGGCCGCATCATGTGGGTCCACGTGCTGCGCAATGCCGGCATTCCCATCATTACCTATGTGATGTCGAACTTGCCGGCCCTGCTGATCGGCGCTTTCCTGCTGGAACGTTTCTTCGGCATCCCCGGCATCGGGCGTGAAGTGATTTTGGCCGTCGAGCGCAGCGATTTTCCGGTGATCAAGGCGATCACCGTGTATGTTGCCGCCGCCACCATGCTCTTCAACCTGCTCACCGACCTGCTGTACCAGGCGGTCGATCCTCGCGTACAACTGAAGTAGAAAGAGACGATGTCGAAACCTCATACATCGCCCGGCCTGTGGGCCCTGGCGTGGCGCCGTTTGCGCGGCGACAAGATTGCAATGGTATCGCTGGCCGTGGTCGGCGCATTTTTCCTGCTGGTGCTGGCGTCTGCCAGCGGCCTGGTGGCGGCGAACTGGGAAGACGAAGTGGCCGTCAGCTATGCGCCGCCCACGTTTGTCGGTGCCGACAAGGATGCGGCCGGCGCCGCCGACGGCGCCATTCCCCAGTCCGACGAGCGCAGCGCGCCGACACCCGTCAACGTGCTCGACCCGCTGGCCGACGATATCGCCGAACTGCGCGCCCAGATGGGCAGCAATCCATCTGCCGGCGTCGAGATGTACGGCGTCACCGATCCGCTGGCCGACGACTTGACGGCCTTGCGCGCCGGCATGGGCAAGACGAAAAAATTGATCGCGCACAAGGCGGCAACTTTGCCGTTCGGCGCCGACAAGTGGGGCCACGATATCGTGCAGAAAACCATCAAGGGCGGCGAGACGTCGATCGTCGTGGGCCTGGTGGCGGCCTTGCTGGCCGTGGTGCTGGGCACCTTGTTTGGCGCCGTGTCCGGCTACTTCGGCGGCATCGTTGATGATTTCTTCAACTGGTTCTACAGCATCTTCACGTCGATCCCGTCGATTTTGATGATCTTGACGGTGGCGGCCGTGCTGCAGCAGAAGGGCGTGCTGACCATCGTGCTGATCCTCGGTTTGACGGGCTGGACGGGGCCATACCGCCTGATCCGCGCCGAATACATCAAGCACAAGGCGCGCGAATACGTGATGGCGGCCGACGCCATCGGCGCCTCGCACTGGCGCAAGATGTTTTCGCACATTTTCCCGAACGTGAGTCACGTTGCTTTGGTGCAAATGTCGATTCTCGTGGTGGGCTTCATCAAGGCGGAAGTGATCTTGAGTTTCCTCGGCTTTGGCGTGCCGGTAGGCACCGTCTCGTGGGGCAGCATGCTCAATGAGGCACAAAATGAACTGATCCTGGGCAAATGGTGGCAGCTGACAGCTGCCGCCACGGCGATGGCCGTGCTGGTGACGGCGTTCTCGCTGTTTACCGATGCCTTGCGCGATGCGCTCGACCCCAAAGTGAAATAGGAGTTGCTCATGGACCAGAATAACCTGTTGGAAGTGCGCGACCTGCGCGTCACCTTCCGCCTGGACAAGAAGACCACGTTCGAAGCCGTCAAGGGCATCTCGTTCAACGTGCCGCGCAACAGCACCGTGGCCCTGGTGGGCGAGTCGGGCAGCGGCAAGTCCGTCAGCTCCCTGGCCGTGATGGGCCTGCTGCCGCCTGACAGCACCATCATCGATCCGCAATCGCGCATCCACTTCGGCGGGCGCGACCTGCTGCAACTGTCGATCGCCGAGCGGCGCACCATGTGCGGCAAGGATATCTCGATGATCTTCCAGGAGCCGATGTCGTCGCTGAACCCCGTCTTCACCGTTGGCTTCCAGATCGCCGAGGTATTGCGCCAGCACATGGGCATGAACCGCAAGCAGGCGCGCGCGCGTACCCTGGCATTGCTGGAGGAAGTGGGCATACCCGACCCCGCCACGAAGATCGACGCCTACCCGAGCCAGATGTCGGGCGGCCAGCAGCAACGCGTGATGATCGCCATGGCGATCGCCTGCGAGCCGAAACTGCTGATCGCGGACGAACCGACGACGGCGCTGGACGTGACGATCCAGAAGCAGATCATGGACCTGATCGCGGCGCTGCAAAAGAAGCACCAGATGTCCGTGCTCTTCATTACCCACGACCTGGGCCTGGTGGGGGAGATCGCCGACCAGGTGATCGTCATGCGCCACGGCGAAGTGCGCGAGACGGGGGAAGTGCGCCAGGTATTCGAAGCGCCGCAAGACAGTTACACGAAAGCGCTGTTGCATTGCCGCCCCTCGCTGGACGAGCGCCCATGGCGCTTGCCCGTCATCGCCGATTATATGGAGGGCAAGGCGGGACCCGGCGTGGAGGTGAAACAGCGCACGCGCGGCTATACGCCGGGGGACGAACCGGTGCTGGTGGTGAATAACCTCAGTAAAAGCTTTTATACGCGCGAGGGCCTGTTCGGCAAGCGCGAATTCCAGGCCGTCAAGGACGTGTCGTTCACTTTGCCGCGCGGAAAAACCCTGGGCGTGGTGGGCGAATCCGGCTCCGGCAAGACGACGGTGGGCCTGACCCTGCTGCGCCTGCACCAGGCCACGGGCGGCACGGCCATGTTCCACGGCAAGGACCTGATTGCCATGCCGAACAAAGAGTATTTGCCCTATAAACGCCGCATCCAGATCATCTTCCAGAATCCGTATGCGTCCTTGAATCCCCGCTTTACGGTGGGGCAGATTTTGCTCGAACCTATGCGCATCCACAAGATCGGCGCCGATGACAAGGAACGCATCGCCAAGGCCTACTGGCTGCTCGACAAAGTCGGCTTGCCGGAACAGGCTTTCCACCGCTATCCGCACGAGTTCTCGGGCGGCCAACGCCAGCGCATCGCGATTGCCCGCTGCCTGACCATGCAGCCGGAGATTCTGGTGTGCGACGAATCCGTGTCGGCGCTGGACGTGTCGGTGCAGGCGCAGGTGCTCAACCTGCTGCAGGATTTGCAGGATGAATTCGGCCTGTCCTACATCTTCATTTCGCACGACTTATCAGTGGTGAAATACATCGCCGACCAGGTGATGGTGATGCACAAGGGGCAAGTGGTGGAACTGGCCGATTCGGACGAGCTGTACCGCAATCCCGTGCATCCGTACACGCGCACCCTATTGAGCGCCATACCGAAGGGCGTGCAGTTGTAGGGGGCTTTTTACGGTAAGATAGCGGCCATGCCCAACCTCATTTATCTGCTCGAACATTACGGTGTCCTGATTGTCTTTGGCATCGTGCTGGTGGAGCAGCTCGGCTTGCCGATTCCCGCCTTTCCCATTCTCGTGGTGGCGGGGGCGCTGGCCGTCGATGGCGACATGAATGGGGGGCTGGTGCTGGCCGCCGCGCTGGGCGCCTGCCTGATCAGCGACTTCACGTGGTTCCGCGCGGGCCGCCATTTCGGCAAGCGCATCCTGCGGCTGCTGTGCCGCATCTCGCTGTCGCCCGATTACTGCGTCAGCCAGACGGAAGACAAATTCAAGCGTTGGGGCCCGAAAGCCCTGATCGTCTCCAAGTTCGTGCCGGGATTCAATACCGTGGCCGCGCCGATGTCGGGTGCGCTCGGCACGCCGCCGCGCCTGTTCTTCCTGTATGCGGGCCTGGGCGCCTTGCTGTGGAGCGGCACCGGCATCGCCGTCGGCGTGATCTTTCACGCCAGCGTGCAGCAGGTGCTGGACTTGCTCAGCACCATGGGCAGTACGGCCTTGCTGATGCTGGCCGCCTTGCTGGGCTTGTTCCTGCTGTACAAATTCCTCGAACGCCGGCGTTTCCGCCAGGCCTTGCAGATCGAGCGCATCGGCATCGACGAATTGCTCGAACTCATAGAGCAGGGCGAAGAGCCGCTGATGGTCGACGCGCGCAGCGCCACGGCGCAAGCGCTGGAACCGGCCGTGCCGGGCGCCTTGTTCTTCAATGGCAAGGAACCCGTGCCCACCATGATCGCGATGGACAAGGACCGCCACATCATCGTGTATTGCAGCTGTCCCAACGACGTGACGGCCGCGCAAGTGGCCAAGCTGCTGCACCAGCACGGCTTTCACCGGGCCAAGCCCCTGCATGGCGGCCTCGACGCGTGGAATGCGGCCTACCGCTCGGACCAGCCGGCACCCGCCAGCCTGCTGGGCGAAGGCTTGCCCTCCTGAGCAGTAAAAACCGGTAGTAATAATACGAAAATACTGTCGCCGGGCCACCGGGGCGGCGCCGCCACGCCTGCGCCGCCCCCTACAAAGCGGCTTTGCGCAAACTGCGGCATACTCTTGTTTTCAGGCGATTCCTGCTGCTATGCAGCATGATTTTGGTGCGTCTGACGAGTGTAGGTACTTACTATAAATCATTGTTTTCGAGCAACTTTGGCCTTGCCTGTTGCATTTGGAGTGGAACTACCAATAAAGGCTTGTTTTGATGTACTTAAACTACAAACTTTGCTTGCCTCCGGGCGCATTCATCCTTTAAGCTTGGCGTCCCATGCGTCCCACTTCATCATTTAAAATCATGAGCGCTTCGTCTTCTCCCGTACTGCCGACTTCCGCCTTTGCCGATGGACCGCGCCTGCTGGCCGACGTGGGCGGCACCAATGCCCGTTTCGCCCTGGAAGTGGCCGCCGGCCACATCACCCTGGTCGAAGTGCTGCCCTGTGCCGATTACCCGAGCCTGTCCGCCGCCCTGCAAGCCTACCTGGCCCTGCCGCACATCGCTGCCGCAGGCGGGCAAGCCGTGCGCCATGCCGTGATCGCCATTGCCAACCCCGTCGACGGCGACTTCCTCAGCATGACGAACCACCACTGGTCGTTCTCGATCCGCGCCATGCGCGAAGAGTGCGGCTTCACGACCCTGGACGTGGTCAACGATTTCACGGCCCTGGCGCGTTCCTTGCCGCAGCTGTCGAGCGAACAGAAGCACCAGGTGGGCGCGGGCACGGCCCGTCCGAACACGGCCATCGGCCTGATCGGCGCCGGCACGGGCCTGGGCGTGTCGGGCCTGATTCCTTCGCACGGCGGCTGGATCGCCCTGCAAAGCGAAGGCGGCCACGTCAGCTTTGCGCCGTTCAATGAGACGGAAGTGAGCATCCTGCAATTTGCCTGGCGCGAATACGAGCACGTCTCGGCCGAGCGCCTGATTTCCGGCGATGGCCTGGAACTGATCTACCGCGCCCTGGCCGACCGCGCGGGCGTGCCGGCCGAAGCCTTGCCGGCGGCGGAAATCACGCGCCGCGCGCTGGCCGGCGAATCCCAGCTGTGCGACGACGTCATCGAAGCGTTCTGCTGCATGCTCGGCACGGTGGCGGGCAACGTCGCCGTCACCCTGGGCGCGCTCGGCGGCATTTATATCGGCGGCGGCATCGTGCCACGCCTGGGAGCGCGTTTCGACCGTTCAGGTTTCCGCGCCCGCTTCGAGCGCAAGGGCCGCTTCGCCAATTATGTGTCACAAGTGCCGACCTTCGTCATCACGGCGCAGTATCCAGCTTTCCTGGGTGCATCGGCCATTCTTTCGGAGAAACTCGCCTCCCTGTGATGCGCGAGGTACGGGCGATGTGTCGCGCCAGGGCCGGGTAAAACGCGTGTTTTGCCCGGTTTTGCGCTTTTCCGCTTTTTATCAGGTACAATTGGCATCGTTGGATGAAACGACGACTGTCGCTCTCCTGTCTGGCTGGTTCGCCGCCACGGGAAAAGCAGCTGCTCCGGAGTTCGTTTCATTGCTGGTTATTTAAGGCCAGCACCATGGATGGCAGGACTTTCACTGCATCCGCTTTAATCCCGCTTTGCGCGCATCGGCCAAGGCGTCGGAAAAACAGCCTCAACTAGTAACCCAGCACGGCGTCATTATCGATGTCTGCCATCTGTTACGTTGAAATGAACGTTTTTGATTTCTTTCTCTGCATACGAATTGCAACACACATCCGCACAGAATTGCTATGAATACAATTGAGGCTAAAAAAGTCCTCGAAACCGCGTTGCTGTGCGCTCGTGAATCGCTGACGATCCACAGCCTGAAAAAGCTGTTCGTCGATGCGGACGAGAATGGTCGTGTGCGCGGTGTCGGCGTTGGTGCCGACACGATCAAGCAATTGCTGGAAGAGTTGCGCGACGAGTGGGAAGGGCGCGGCATCGAGATCGTCAGCCTGGCTTCGGGCTGGCGCTTTCAAAGCCGCCCGGAAATGAAGATGTATCTCGACCGGTTGACGCCCGAGCGGCCGCCCAAGTATTCGCGGGCGACCCTGGAAACCCTGGCCATCATCGCCTACCGCCAGCCGGTGACGCGCGGCGATATCGAGGAAATTCGCGGCGTTGCCGTCAATTCGCAGACGATCAAGATGCTGGAAGACCGTGGCTGGGTCGACGCCATCGGCTACCGCGACGTGGTGGGACGGCCGGCCTTGCTGGCCACCACCAAGCAGTTTTTGGATGATCTGGGTTTGCAATCGCTGTCCCAGCTGCCGCCTTTGCAGCAAATCAGCGAGATGCAGGGCAACGGGCTTGAAGCCCTGGAAGCGGCCCTGCAGGAAAATTTTGACAAGGCAAGCAATGAGCTTGTCCCCCAGCTTGGTGCAGGTAGCAATACGGCTGTGACAGATGTAGATGTGACAGCAAGCCTTGATGCCGGCCCCGATGCTTCGCCCATGGACGAAGCCTACACTCACGACCCTGCGCCAGAACTAACGGTTGACGCTGCGCCAGGTCAGCACAGCCAAGAAACGAAGAATGAATAATCCGAACACACCCGAGACAGTAACCGCCAGCGACGAAGCCATCGTTGCCAAGCCCAAGCGCCGCACCAAGGCCCAGATCGAAGCTGACGCGGCTGCTGCCGGCACGGCTGGCGACGCTGTCGCCGCCAAGCCGAAACGCCGCACGAAAGCCGACGTGGCCGCCGATGCGCCCGTCGCTGAAGCTGTCGCCGCCGACGCTGCGCCCGCCGCCAAGAAAACCCGCGCCAAGCCGGCCCTGAAGGCCGTGGCCGACGCCGCGGAAGCCGCAGCCGAGGCGGTTGCCGCCCCGGCGCCGCGTCCGCCGCGCGCCCGCGCTGCCGCCAAGGCCGCTGCCGCCGTCGCTGAAACGGCGCCGGAAGCCGTTGCTGACAAGCCGGCCGAAGCACGCCCGACCCGCGGTCCGCGCCAGATGCGCGGTGTGCAGGCGGAGCGCGCGTTGCGCCAGCCGCCGCGCGCCGAAGCGCCGCAGGCAGCCGATGCCGTTGCCGCAGCGCCTGCCGCAGAGCAAGCTGCCGCGCCTGTCGCCGACGTGTTCGATGCCGAAGGCAACCTCGTGTCCGGCCCGCGCCTGCCGCGCGGTCCCCGCAACGACGTGCCGGGCGCCGGCAAGAATGCCGGCAAGAGCCGTAAAAAGGGCAAGGGCCGCCAGGCTGCGCCAGGCAAGCTCAGCGACGCTGATGCCGTCTTCTCGTTCGTTACGTCCGACGCGTTCGACAGCGAAGAAGGCGGCACGGGCCGCGTGCAGAAAGCGGCCGTGCGCCGCGACCTGACGTCCGACGACGACGCGCCGAAGCTGCACAAGGTGCTGGCCGAAGCCGGTCTCGGTTCGCGCCGCGACATGGAAGACCTGATTATTTCGGGCCGCGTGTCCGTGAATGGCGAGCCGGCCCACATCGGCCAGCGCATCCTGCCGAGCGACCACGTGCGCATCAACGGCAAGTTGATCCAGCGCCGCGTCAGCAAGAAACCGCCACGCGTGTTGGTGTATCACAAGCCGGCCGGTGAAATCGTCAGCCATAATGACCCGGACGGTCGTCCATCCGTATTCGACCGCCTGCCGACCATGAAGGCGGGCAAGTGGCTGGCCGTTGGCCGCCTCGACTTCAACACGGAAGGCTTGCTGTTGTTTACCACGTCCGGTGACCTGGCCAACCGCCTGATGCACCCGCGCTACGGCATCGACCGCGAATACGCCGTGCGTACCCTGGGCGAGCTGGAAGAGGGCATGCGCCAGAAGCTGCTGGCCGGCGTCGAGCTGGAAGACGGCCTGGCGCAGTTCTCGAAGATCGCCGATGGCGGCGGCGAAGGCATCAACAAGTGGTACCGCGTGGTGATCGGCGAAGGCCGTAACCGCGAAGTGCGCCGCATGTTCGAAGCCATCGGCCTGACCGTTTCGCGCCTGATCCGTACCCGCTACGGCGCCATGACCCTGCCGAGCGGCCTGAAACGCGGCCGCTGGGAAGAGATGGATGAAAACACCGTGCGCGACCTGCTCACCGCCTACGGCATCGAAAAGAAAATGCCGGCATCGGGCGACCCCCGTGCCGCTGGCGCCGCCAAGGGCCGCGAAGCGCGCAAGGCCAGCCGCGATGACGAGCCGAATGGCAACCGCATCGATGTGAGCAACCGCAATGCCGATCCTTTCCCTGTCGCGCCGCGCCGTGGCCAGCCGCAAGGCCAGTTTGCCCGTCCGCAAGGCCAGGGCCGCCCGGGCGGCGCCGGCCGTCCAGGCGAAGCGCGTGGTCCGGGCCGCGGCCAGCCGCAAGGTCCGTTCCAGGGCGGTCAGCCCCGTTCGTCCGCATCGTTCGAAGGCGCACAAGGCCAAGGCCAGGGCCGTCCGCCGCGTGCGGCAGGCCAGGGCCGTCCGGGTGGCGAAGGCCGCGCGCCGCAGCGCGGTCCGCGCCAGCCCGATCCGCTGCAAACGGCATTCGGCTTCGCCAACACGGGTCCGCGCCGCAATGCCGGCGGTGGTGCCGGTGGGCAAGCACGTTCCGGCGGCCAGCCGCGTGGCGGCATGGATCGCGGCGGCATGGATGGCATGCCGCGCCGCCGCAGCAAAGGTTAATCGGGAAGAGTTTCTTCTTGCGCGCCCGCCGATCTGCTGCGGGTGCGCGCTCTTGTAACTGTTGTAAGCCGGGCCGCTCCTCGTGTGCGGCATTGCGGCGAAGTTAATAAGAGGTTATAATCTGCAGCCTAATAAAAGTTCTCCGCAGGGTTGTTTGGTGGGGAGTGCTTTCATCTGGTTGGGAAAATACAAGAAGATGGGCAGATGCCCATTTTTTTTTTGTTGAACCGTTTGTAATGGCTCCGCAAGGGGCCATATATGACTTGAATGCGTGTTTTTTGCATGTTGTCGGCGCTTATTGCGGCGCTGTCATGCCGAAAACGGGCCTTATTTCTGGAGAATTTCTTGCAGCAGTTGGGATTAATTGAAAAGACAGTTACAGGTCTGGGCTATGAGCTCGTTGATGTCGAACGTGCCGAGCGCGGGCTGCTGCGCGTCTTTATTGATTTCAGCGCCGCCGATGCCGCTGAAAAAGGTCCGATCACGGTCGAAGACTGTGCCACGGTCAGTCACCAGTTATCGCATGTGTTGACGGTAGAGAACGTTCCTTACGAGCGTCTCGAGATTTCTTCCCCGGGTCTCGATCGTCCGGTGCGCAAGCTGGAAGACTTCGTCCGTTTCGCAGGCCAGGAAATCATCGTCAAGCTGATGGTGGCGATGCCGGGTACGAACAACCGGAAATCGTTCCAGGGGATCTTGCAAGAACCCGTGGGCGATAAATTGTCGTTGGAATTTGAAGGTAAGGATGGTCCGGCGATGTTGGAGTTTACGCTCGCCGATGTGGATAAGGCACGCTTGGTGCCGCAGGTGGTTTTTAAGGGACGCAAAGCATGAGCCGCGAAGTTTTATTATTGGTTGACGCGCTGGCGCGCGAAAAAAACGTCGATAAAGATGTCGTCTTCGGCGCCCTCGAATTCGCGTTGGCGCAAGCCACGAAGAAACGGTATGAGGGTGAAGTAGACATCCGCGTTTCGATCGACCGCGAAACGGGCGAATTCGAATCGTTCCGCCGCTGGCACGTCGTGCCCGATGAAGCGGGCCTGCAATTGCCGGATCAGGAGATCCTGCATTTCGAGGCAAAAGAACAGATTCCCGATATCGAAGTCGATGACCATATCGAAGAACCGATCGAATCCGTTGAATTCGGCCGCCGTTTCGCCCAGGATACCAAACAGGTCGTCCTGCAGCGCGTGCGTGATGCCGAACGTGAACAGATCCTGGTCGACTTCCTGGAACGCGGCGATTCGCTCGTCACCGGCACCATCAAGCGCATGGAACGCGGCGACGCCATCGTCGAATCGGGCAAGATCGAAGCACGTTTGCCGCGCGACCAGATGATCCCGAAAGAGAATCTGCGTATCGGCGACCGTGTGCGTGCATATATCTTGCGCATCGACCGCAATATGCGCGGCCCGCAAGTGATCCTGTCGCGCACCGCGCCGGAATTCATTATGAAGCTGTTCGAGCTGGAAGTGCCGGAAATTGAGCAAGGCATGCTGGAAATCAAATCCGCAGCCCGCGATGCCGGCGTGCGCGCCAAGATCGCCGTCTACACGGCCGACAAACGCATCGACCCGATCGGTACTTGCGTCGGCATGCGCGGTTCGCGCGTGCAGGCTGTCACCGGCGAGTTGGGCGGCGAACGCGTCGACATCGTGCTGTGGTCGGAAGATCCGGCGCAGTTCGTCATCGGCGCCCTGGCACCGGCGAACGTGTCGTCGATCATGGTCGATGAAGAAAAACACGCGATGGATGTCGTCGTGGATGAAGAAAACCTGGCAATCGCGATCGGCCGTTCCGGCCAGAACGTGCGCCTGGCCTCGGACCTGACCGGCTGGAAGATCAACATCATGACGGCCGAAGAATCGGCCGACAAAGCTGCCCAGGAAACGGCTGCCGTGCGCATCCTGTTCATGGAAAAGCTCGATGTCGACCAGGAAGTGGCCGATATTCTGGTGGAAGAAGGTTTCGCCAGTCTGGAAGAAATCGCTTACGTGCCAATTTCCGAAATGCTGGAAATCGAATCGTTTGACGAAGATACCGTCAATGAACTCCGTACCCGTGCGCGTGATGCGCTCGTGACCGAAGCGATCGCTTCGGAAGAGGGTCTGGAAGGCATGGACGAGGCGTTGGTGAATCTGGAAGGCATGGATCGCATCACCGCCGGCAAGCTGGGTCTGGCTGGTATCAAGACCGTAGAAGCATTTGCAGCACTGGCATACGACGAATTTGGCGCAATCCTGGCCTTGTCTGCGGACCGTGCGCGTGAACTGATTACAAGTGAATTTAAAGATGTGACCGACGATGAGATGAAGTTGGTTGACTCGAAATACGACGATCGTGCCAAGGCGTTGCAAGCCAAGGCATGGAGTCTGGCCGAATCCGCAAAGGCTTAATTTGAGTATCTTTATCATCTCCGCGACACATAGAAAAGAGGACTGAATGGCGAGTAACAACGTAGCCCAATTTGCCACCGAACTGAAGATGCCTGCAGATTTGCTGCTGACGCAGCTGCGTTCTGCCGGCGTCGAGAAAAGTTCGACGTCAGATCCATTGTCGAAAGATGATAAGGACAAGCTTTTGGATCATCTGCGCCGCACACACGGCGCAGCGGCTGACACAGAAAAGAAAAAAATCACCGTGACCCGCAAGGAAACGACTGAGATCAAGCAGGCAGACGCCACCGGCAAATCGCGCACGATCCAGGTGGAAGTGCGCAAGAAACGCACTTTCGTCCAGCGTGACGAAGCTGCGCCGGTCGCGGCAGAACCGGCCGCGCCTGCCGCACCGGTGATCGATCCCGCCGACGTGGCGCGCCGTGAAGAAGAAGCCCGTAAACAGGCTGAACTGATCGCCCGCCAGGAAGCCGATCTGCGCGAAAAGCAAGAACGTCTGGCCAAGCTCGATGCGGAAAAAGAAGCCCAGGCGAAAGCCACGCAACAGGCTGAATTGGCTGCGAAGAAAGAAGCGGAAGCGGAAGCGAAGAAAGCGGCAGCCAAAGCTGCCGCCGCGCCTGCCGCCAGCGCTGCTGCGCCTGTCGTTGACGACGCCGCCGCCGAAGCGAAAAAAGCTGCTGCCGCTGAAGAAGCGAAAAAGAAAGCCGCCGCCGCTGCTGTTGCCGCCAAGGAAGCCGCTGACAAAGCGGAAGCCACCGAGCGTGCACGCAAGGCCGTTGCCGACGAAGTCGCCCAGATCAAGGCCATGATGAACGCGCCACGCCGCGCCATCAAGGCACCGGAACCCGTACCGGTTCCCGTCAAGCCGAAGGCGCCGGAAGGCACGCTGCACAAGCCTGCTGACAAGAAACCTGGCGACAAGCCGGGCGACAAGAAGCCTGCTGTTGCAGACAAGAAATCCATCAAGTCGGCCAATGTGTCGTCCACCTGGTCCGATGACGCGAAAAAACGCGGCACCACCGGTGGTCCTAAGCCACGCGGCAATAGCGGCCCAGGCGGCCGTGACAGCTGGCGCGGTGGCGCGAAGGGCCGTCGCCCGACGCACCATGACGACCGTGAATCGAACTTCCAGGCGCCGACGGAAGCCGTCGTCAAGGACGTGCACGTACCGGAAACGATCACCGTGGCCGAACTGGCGCACAAAATGTCCGTCAAGGCATCCGAAGTCATCAAGCATTTGATGAAATTGGGCCAGATGTGCACGATCAACCAGGTGCTGGACCAGGAAACCGCCATGATTCTGGTGGAAGAAATGGGCCACAAGGCGTTCGCCGCCGAACTGGACGATCCAGAAGCGCTGCTGGCCGATGTGGGCGAACACGCACACTTCGAAACCAAGCCACGCGCACCGGTGGTCACCGTCATGGGTCACGTCGACCACGGCAAGACCTCGCTGCTCGATTACATCCGTCGCGCCAAGGTAGCATCCGGCGAAGCGGGCGGCATTACGCAGCATATCGGCGCTTACCACGTCGATACGCCACGCGGCATGATCACCTTCCTCGACACCCCGGGCCACGAAGCGTTTACCGCCATGCGTGCCCGTGGCGCCAAGGCAACCGACATCGTCATTCTGGTGGTTGCCGCCGACGATGGCGTGATGCCGCAAACGAAAGAAGCGATTGCCCATGCGAAAGCAGCCGGCGTACCGCTGGTGGTGGCGATCAACAAGGTCGACAAACCAGGCGGCAACGTGGACCGCGTGACGCAGGAACTGGTCGCCGAACAAGTCGTGCCGGAAGAATACGGTGGCGAATCGCCATTCGTGCCGGTGTCGGCCAAAACGGGCCAGGGTATCGACGATCTGCTGGAACAAGTGCTGTTGCAAGCCGAAGTGCTGGAACTGACGGCACCGGTCGATGCGCCAGCGCGCGGCCTGGTAGTCGAGGCGCGTCTGGACAAGGGCCGTGGTCCTGTCGCGACGATCCTGGTGCAGTCCGGTACCCTGAAGCGCGGCGACGTGATTCTGGCGGGCTCTTCGTATGGCCGTGTTCGCGCCATGCTGGACGAGAACGGCAAGTCGATCGCTGAAGCGGGTCCTTCGATTCCGGTCGAAATCCAGGGTCTGACGGAAGTGCCGGTTGCCGGTGAAGAAGTCGTCGTCATGGCTGACGAGCGCAAGGCGCGCGAAATCGGTCTGTTCCGTCAAGGTAAGTTCCGCGACGTGAAACTGGCCAAGCAGCAAGCTGCGAAACTGGAAAACATGTTCGACCAGATGGCCGAAGGCGAAGTGAAAAACTTGCCGTTGATCATCAAAACCGACGTGCAAGGTTCGCAAGAAGCGCTGGTCGGTTCGCTGCAGAAACTGTCGACCTCCGAAGTGCGCGTACAAGTGGTTCACGCGGCCGTCGGCGGCATCACGGAATCGGACGTCAACCTGGCAGTCGCCTCGAAAGCGGTCATCATCGGCTTTAACGCCCGTGCTGATGCCCAGGCACGCAAGCTGGCCGAGTCGAATGGCGTGGACATTCGCTACTACAACATCATTTACGATGCGATCGACGAGATCAAATCGGCGTTGTCGGGCATGTTGGCACCAGAGAAACGCGAAACCGTCATCGGCCAAGTCGAGATCCGCCAGGTTATCCTGGTCTCGAAGGTCGGCGCGATTGCCGGTTGCCTGGTCACCGATGGCGTGGTCAAGCGTGCTTCTTCCGTCCGCCTGTTGCGCAACAACATCGTGGTGTGGAGCGGCGAGATCGACTCCCTGAAACGCTTCAAGGACGATGCGAAAGAAGTTCGCGCCGGTCTGGAGTGCGGCCTGTCGCTGAAGAACTACAACGACATTCAGGTTGGCGACACGCTGGAAGTGTTCGAAGTCCAGGAAATCGCTCGTACCCTGTAATCGCAGCAGCAATGAAAACCGCGCGGACATACCGTTGTCCGCGCAAACACGTGGGGCGCATTGGTCAACGGGCAACCGTTTGACTCATGCGCCCTGCGGCACTTAGGACAGCATAAAATCATGGCTAAACATAGCAAAACCATGCCAGCGCGCGGCTTGCGCGTGGCCGACCAGATCCAGCGCGATCTGGCTGAAATCGTCGCCTACGAATTGAAAGACCCGCGCGTGGGCACGATGATCACCATCACCGAAGTGCAGATCACGCCCGATTACGCGCACGCCAAGGTGTTTTTCACGATGTTGAAAGACAGCAAGGAAGCCATCAAGAACACCACCGAAGGCCTGATGGCAGCGTCGGGCTTCATCCGTGGCTTGCTGGGCAAGCGCCTGCACATCCACACCCTGCCGATGCTGCATTTCGTGCACGACAGCTCGACCTCGCGCGGCATGGAAATGTCGCTCCTGATCGACAAGGCCAACGCCACGCGCGCGGCCGATGCCGAGCCGGATGTCAAACCAGAAGCGGACGAGCAATAACAGTGGCGGGTCCGAAGAAACCAGCGGGCATCAAGCGGGTGCGCGACCTGGTCGATGGCGTCTTGCTGCTCGATAAGCCTGTGGGCTGGTCCAGCAACGATGCCCTGATCAAGGCCAAGCGCGTCTTGAACGCGAAAAAAGCGGGCCATACGGGCACCCTGGATCCGTTCGCCACGGGCTTGCTGCCGCTGTGCTTTGGCGAGGCGACCAAGTTCTCGCAGGACTTGCTGGAAGCCGATAAAACCTATGAAACCCTGGTGCACCTGGGGCAGACGACGGATACGGGCGACACGGAAGGCGCAGTGCTGGAAACGCGCGACGTCAACGTCACGCAAGAGCAGATCGAAGCCGTGCTGGCGCGGTTCCGCGGGCCTATCCTGCAGACGCCGCCCATGTACTCGGCCTTGAAAAGGGACGGCAAGCCCCTATATGAGTATGCAAGGGCAGGCATCACGCTGGAGCGCGAAGCGCGCCCGGTGACCATCCACAAGCTCGAGTTCCTCGGCTATGAAGCCCCGTTCCTGAAATTGTCCGTGATGTGCAGCAAGGGCACGTATATCCGCGTGCTGGGCGAAGACATCGGCCATGCCCTCGGTTGCGGCGGCCATCTGAACGCCTTGCGCCGCACGCAGGTGGGCAGCCTGACGCTTGACGGCGTCGTCACCCTCGATGAGTTGACGGCGCATGCCGCGCCGCTGAGCCTGCTGGCGCCCGTCGATGCATTATTGTCGAGCTTTCCCGCCGTCCAGCTGACGGAAGAATTGGCCAAGCGTTTCCTGCATGGCCAGCGCATCGCGCTGGGCAAGGAAGACGTTGCCGTACCAAACGAGCCGGGCAGGGTGCGCGTGTATCACGACAGCAAGCTGCTGGGCACGGGCCAGTTGCAGGAATACAGCATCCTGGCCCCGGAGCGCCTGATCGCCACGGCGCATCAGTGACCACCTGACCAAACCTACTGCGCGTCGTGATTTGCGGCCTGCGATGCTCACTGTGCATGCGCACAGCTGCGCTTCTTAGCCACAACTCCCTTCCGCTCGCTACGGTTTTGTCAGGTGTCGTTAAGTCATAGGTAAGTCATGGTCAAGTCATATTGATCAGCGACACTGCTAACCCGGTGTCGTATTTTTAAACAATCCGTCCCCGACTGCGGGAGCCGCCAGCATTTTTAGATAGCGTTGCAACGCAACATGCTATACTACGCGGTTCCGGAAATAGATTAGCATTCGGGTATCTCGTACACCTTGTACGCACTCCGCAGTTTTTCAGTAACTACTACGACCATGTCAAATACAAAACGCGCAATTCGTAATATCGCCATTATCGCCCACGTTGACCACGGCAAAACCACGCTGGTGGATCAGCTGCTGCGCCAGTCCGGCACCTTCCGTGAAAACCAAGCGGTCGACACCCGAGTCATGGACTCGAACGACCTGGAAAAGGAGCGCGGCATTACGATTCTGTCGAAGAACTGCGCTGTTGAGTACGAAGGCACCCACATCAACATCGTCGACACCCCAGGCCACGCCGACTTCGGCGGCGAAGTGGAACGTGTTCTGTCGATGGTGGACTCGGTTCTGCTGCTGATCGATGCACAGGAAGGCCCGATGCCGCAAACCCGTTTTGTCACGCGCAAGGCGCTGGCACTGGGTCTGAAGCCTATCGTGATCGTCAACAAGATCGACCGTCCAGGCGCGCGCCCGGACTGGGCCATCAACCAGACGTTCGAATTGTTCGACAAGCTGGGCGCAACCGACGAGCAACTGGATTTCCCTATCGTTTACGCTTCCGGCCTGAACGGCTATGCCGGCCTGACCGAAGACGTGCGCGGCGGCGACATGAAGCCGATGTTCGACGCCATCCTGGAACACGTTCCAGTACGTGACGACAATCCGGAAGGCCCGCTGCAAATGCAGATCACCTCGCTGGACTACTCGTCGTACGTCGGCAAGATCGGCATTGGCCGCGTCAACCGCGGTACCGTGAAAGTTGGTCAAGACGTGCTGGTCATCAATGGCCCTGGCGCAACCCCGATCAAGGGCCGCATCAACCAGGTGCTGAACTTCAAGGGCCTGGAGCGCGTGCTGGTGGACGAAGCCGTCGCCGGCGACATTTGCCTGATCAACGGTATCGACGAAATCGGCATCGGTTCGACCCTGTGCGCACTGGACACCCCGGAAGCGCTGCCGATGCTGACCGTCGACGAGCCAACGCTGACCATGAACTTCATGGTCAACAACTCGCCACTGGCTGGCCGCGAAGGCAAGTTCGTTACCTCGCGTCAATTGCGTGACCGTCTGGAAAAAGAATTGAAAGCCAACGTTGCTCTGCGCGTAGCGCCGACCGACGACGACACGATCTTCGAAGTATCGGGCCGCGGCGAGCTGCACCTGACGATTCTGATCGAAAACATGCGTCGCGAAGGCTTCGAGCTGGCCGTATCGCGTCCACGCGTGGTGTTCAAGATGGTCGATGGCGTGCGCCACGAGCCGTTTGAAAACCTGTCGGTCGACGTGGAAGAAGCCAACCAGGGCGGCGTCATGGAAGAACTGGGCCGTCGTCGCGGCGACCTGCAAAACATGGAATCGGATGGCAAGGGCCGCGTGCGTCTCGAGTACCTGATCCCGGCGCGTGGCCTGATCGGCTTCCAGGGCGAATTCATGACCCTGACCCGCGGCACCGGCCTGATGAGTCACGTATTCCACGAATACGCACCAGTCGACAATACCCGTGGCGAAATGGCTGGCCGTCGTAACGGCGTGCTGATCTCGCAAGATGACGGCGCCGCCGTTGCCTACGCTATCTGGAAACTGCAAGACCGCGGCCGCATGTTCGTGTCGCACAATGACCCGGTCTACGAAGGCATGGTCATCGGTATCCACTCGCGCGACAACGACCTGGTCGTCAACCCGATCAAGGGCAAGCAGCTGACCAACGTGCGTTCGTCGGGTACCGACGAAGCAGTGCGCCTGGTGCCGCCAATTCAGATGTCGCTGGAATACGCAGTCGAATTCATCGAGGACGACGAACTGGTGGAAATCACGCCAAAATCGATCCGTCTGCGCAAGCGCTTCCTGAAAGAGCACGAGCGTAAAAAAGCGTCGCGCGACGCGTAATACCCGCGTGAGCATGGATTGACGTCCATGCCGCTTTCGGCCCGCTGCGCCGCATGACTTTAACCGGTGATGCGCGCAGCGGGTTTGTTGTTTGTAGAAGCTGTTGTGTATTGACCTGTTTTTATTGATCCTATGACTACGTCCTCCCTGCCTTCCCGCCGCCTGTCCGTCGCCCCCATGATGGACTGGACCGACCGCCATTGCCGCAAGTTCCACCGCGAAATCACGCGCCACACCTGGCTCTACACCGAGATGGTGACGACGGGCGCGCTCGTGTACGGCGACGTGGAGCGCCACCTGCGCTTCAACGAGGAAGAGCATCCGGTGGCGCTGCAGCTGGGCGGCAGCGATCCGACAGACCTGGCCACCAGCGCGAAATTGGGCCAGCAGTGGGGCTACGACGAGGTCAACCTGAACTGCGGCTGCCCGTCCGAGCGCGTGCAAAAAGGCGCGTTTGGCGCCTGCCTGATGGCCGAACCGCAACTGGTGGCCGACTGCGTGAAAGCCATGCGCGACGTGGTCGACATCGACGTCACGGTCAAGCACCGCATCGGCATCGACGACAGCGAATCGTACGACTTCGTGCGCGACTTCGTCGGTACCGTGGCCGATGCCGGCTGCAAGACGTTTATCGTGCATGCGCGCAATGCCATCCTGAAAGGCCTGAGCCCGAAGGAAAACCGCGAAGTGCCGCCCCTGAAATACGATTACGCCTACCGCCTGAAGCGCGATTTTCCCCAGTTCGAGTTCATCATCAACGGCGGCATTAAGACCCTGGACGAGATCGACCTGCATTTGCAGCACCTTGATGGCGTGATGCTGGGCCGCGAGGCGTACCACAACCCGTACGTGATGGCGCAGTTCGACCAGCGCTACTACGGCGACGAGACGCCCGTGAAAACGCGCGAACAGGTGCTCGAGGCGATGATTCCGTACATTAGCGCGCAGCTGGAGAAAGAAGCGGGGCGCTTGAAACTGAACAGCGTCACGCGCCACATGCTGGGCCTGATGCAAAACCTGCCCGGCGCGCGCGGCTTCCGCCAGACCCTGTCGGACTCGAAGAAGCTGGCCTCGGGCGACCCCCGTTTGCTGCTGGAAGCGGCGGCGCGTTTGTCGCTGCCTGCCTGATGAGCGGCGACTGCCACAGCCTTGCGCGCGTGATCGAGGGCTACTTGCTGGCCGTCGGCGCCCTGAAGGATGACGGCAGCTTGTTTCTTTGCGAGTATCTGGGACCCGTCGCGCCGCAGGCATCGCTCGACGCGCTGTGCCGCTCGCTGCGGATTGCGCCGGCGGGCTTGTCCTTGCAGCCGCTCGAGAGCGTAGTGTGCAGCGGCATCGCCTGCACGCCGCGCCAGTGGTTGCTGGAGCGTATTCGTCCCATGAGCGAGGCGGACCGCCAGCCGCTCGATGCGCGTTTATATGACGGTTTCGAGCGAGAACTGGCCGAACTGCTGCGCGGCGAGCCCCGCTGGTATCAATTGGTATCATCTGGCCAGATCAGCCTGACCGGGCAATTGGGCGCCATCTGGAGCGTCTTTGTCTTTGGCACAGAGTGCCACGCCTATGTGATGCATTGCAGCTGGGACAGCTGAGCCAACTTGTCTATACCGCTGCTTCTGCGCAGTGGTATTGTCCGTCCCCCCCCTTCCTCTGAGCACCTCTTCCAAAACGATGCAATATGGCTACGCCATGTGTTGTAAATGCGCTGTTTCGGCGCACGCCCGCACTGCCATGGGGCATTTCTAAGAGGCAAGAATCGGCGTTGTTGCCATTTCCCCGAAGAAAGTTAATCTGCCATTTATTCAGGTACTTATTGCTTGCTTTGAGGCAAAATTTACACCTATAATTGATTATAGACAAATATTTCTCATATGAATGTTTGATGTTGATCTCATATCATCAGTGTCAAAAATTCAGCGTGTGGAGCAAGTTTGCATTCGCAGTCACTGGCTGTTTCAGGGCTGGCGAAGGACCAGGAAGTACCCCAGGCTGCGTGCAGCCGGATACCGCCAGCATACCAATGGGTAAGGGCGGATACCGGTGTACCGCAGCCTTCGTCTTGTCGTGCCGGGCAAAAAATCCTTATCAATAGTTTCATTTACGAAGAGCCGAAATGAATTTAGCAAAAATGAAGGTTGGTACCCGCCTGGGCCTGGGTTTCGCCCTGGTACTGGTTCTGCTGGTGGCCGTGACCGTCCTCGGCATCGCGCGCATGGCGCAAATCCAGGAACGTCTCGATCACGTGATCAATGTCAACAATGTCGTCACCCGCCTGGTGATCGATATGCGTGGCAACGTCAGCGACCGCATCACCTCGCTGCGCATCCTCACCCTGATGACCGACGCGAGCGATATGGAGCCGGAAATGGCGCGTATCAAGACGCAGACGAGCACCTATCAGGAAACGCAGAAGAAGCTTGAAGAGAAATTCGCCGTCGAGTCGACTGCCGAAGAAAAAACCCTGCTCGCGTCGATCAAGGAATACGAAGCGGCCGCCATGCCGGCCATCGCCAAGGCATCCGCACTGTGGATGGCCAACGATGCGGAAGGCGCCACGCGCGTGATGATCAAGGAAATCCGCCCGGTGCAGAAAAAATGGATGGAAGCGCTGGAGCAACTGGCCACCCTGGAAGACAAGCTCAATGAACAGATGCAGTCGGATGCCCGCAAGGCCTTCGACAGCGCGCGCCTGTTCATGATCATCCTCGGCGTACTGGCCGTGGCGATGGGCGTGGCGGCGGCACTGGTGATTACCCGCGGCCTGCTGAAACAGCTGGGCGGCGAGCCTGACTACACGGCATCGATTGCCGGCAGCATCGCCAATGGCGACCTGTCGATCGGCATCCACACCCAGCCATCGGACAATTCCAGCCTGCTGGCGGAAATGAAGGAAATGCGCAACAGCCTGGTGGGCATCGTCGGCCAGGTGCGCGTCGGTACGGAAACCATCGGCACGGCATCGCGTGAAATTGCCGACGGCAATATCGACCTGTCGTCGCGCACGGAAATGCAGGCCAGCGCGCTGGAAAAAACGGCGTCCGCGATGGAAGAGCTGACCTCGACCGTGAAACAGAATGCGGACAATGCACGGGAAGCGAACAAGCTGGCCGCGACCGCGTCGGACGTGGCCCTGAAGGGCGGCTCCGTCGTGTCGCAAGTGGTTGACACCATGAGCTCGATCAACGAGTCGGCGAAGAAGATTGTCGACATCATCGGCGTGATCGACGGCATCGCCTTCCAGACGAATATTCTGGCGCTGAACGCGGCCGTGGAAGCGGCACGTGCCGGCGAGCAAGGCCGCGGCTTTGCCGTGGTGGCGTCCGAAGTGCGCAACCTGGCCCAGCGCTCCGCTGGCGCCGCGAAGGAAATCAAGATCCTCATCGACGATTCGGCCGAGAAGACGGAACGCGGTACGCGTCTGGTCGGCCAGGCTGGTGTGACGATGGGCGAAGTGGTCGACAGCGTGCGCCGCGTGACGGACATCATGAGCGAGATCGCCAGTGCCAGCCAGGAACAAAGCGCCGGCATCGAACAGGTCAACCTGTCGATCATCGAGATGGACGGCATGACGCAGCAAAATGCCGCCCTGGTGGAACAGGCAGCCGCCGCGGCGCAAAGCCTGCAGGACCAGGCGGCCGAACTGGCGCACGTGGTCAGCATCTTCAAGCTGGTCGAAGGCGAAGAGAAACCGGCAGCGGCGTCTGTGCCGGCGCCGGCACCCGTGGCTGCCGCACCAGCGGCCGTGCGCAAGCCGGCGCCCGCATTGCGTCCGGTGAAATCGCTGACCCGCAAGACCGAAGCGTCCGCTCCCGTGGTTGCCGCGGCGCCACGCAAGGCGGCAGGGGCCGGCAGCACCAGCAATGACGAGTGGGAAGAGTTTTAAGCGCGGTCAACAGCGCACAGGAAGTTGTAATTACCGTATCTGATAATCATGGGGAAGCACATGTTTGAGAATAAGCGTTTGATGAGTGTTGCAGCAGCCTTGCTGGTGTCCGTTTCTTCCGCAGCCTTCGCTGCCGAGGTGCCGGCGTCGTTCGATGCCAAGAACTGCAAGGCCGACTATCCGAAAGCCTCGTTGATGAACGAAGAGCAAGGCACCGTGTCGATGTCCTTCCTGGTCAATGCCGATGGCAGCGTTGCTGATTCGAAAGTCGAGAAGAGCAGCGGCTTCAAGAACCTGGACAAGGCCGCCATCAAGGCCCTGTCCGCATGCAAGTTCAAGCCGGGCACCAAGGATGGTTCCCCTGCGCAAACCTGGACCAAGGTCGACTACGCCTGGAAGCTGGACTGATCCAGGCACTGCCGGGAGCGCGTCTCCCGGCATGACCGTATCCGCTACGGGCGGCGCCTGCGAGGGTGCCGCCCGTATTGTTATGTGCGGCAGCCAACGGCGCTGCCGCCCCCGATTCTGTTACCCTCGAAACATACCTTCGGGATATCCCATCACAAGAGGCCTACCATGCAGCGCATCCTGACACTTTCTTCCCTGGCGGCCACCGGCTTGCTGCTTTCCGCCTGCGCTTCCCTGGGCACGCCCGTGGGCTTGCAGGCGGGGCAGACCGTCGCCGTTGTCAACAGCCTGAGCTGGGACAATCCCCTGACGGGCAAGCGCGACGGTGTACGCACCAGCTGGCCCATCAAGGATGGCAAGATTGCCCCTGAATATTTTCCGCTGGCGCAATTGAAGCAATGCGAGGCCGGCGGCAAGGCTTGCAGCTGGGGTGTGATGCGGGCGCAGCGCAGCGCGCCGAAGCTGGCCTATGCGGACGGCGGCGTCGACCTGGCCGTGAACGTTGCGATCGACGTGGCGCGGCGCCAGGATGCGCGCCAGGGTGAGACGCAAACGGCGATGGCGATACCGCAGGACGTGCCGGCACTGGCGGGCATGCAGCGTGTGCAGCCCAGCTGGAAATTGAAGTATGGCAAGGTCGAGCAGGTCGAGCTCGATTACGGCGTGCGCTACCAGGTGTGCGTGCAGCGCTACGATGCGGCAGGCAAGGCCATCGACACGTGCGACATTCCATTTATCTGAGGAAACATGGCGCATGGGCCGCTTGTGGCGCCATTGCCACATTTCATGTTGCGGCGTGCGTCGGGGTGTAACAATCGGTAAAAGCACAGCAAAGCACGGCGTAATTTCTTATAGTACTTACTTGAGGTAGTACATATTAGGAGAATTGCGATGAAAACCCTGTTGGCAGTAATTTCGCTGGCCGCATTGGGTGGCTGCGTCGTGGCCCCGCCAGGGCCCGCGTATTACGGTTCGCGCGCGCCACAGGGGGCCTACAATCCCTATGAATGGCATACGGTCTCGTCCGAGCCGGTGCAGTCGGGCCGCGTGATGAGCGCGCCGCGCGTGGAATACACGAATGAGCCCGTCTACGTGCAGCAGTCGCCTGTCTACGTGCAGCAGCCCGTGTATGTGCCGGCGCCCGTGTACGCGCCGCAACCGTATTATTACAATCCGCCCGTATCGATCGGGCTGGACTTCATGTTTGGCTTTGGGCGCTATGGCGGACACCGCGGCGGCTGGGGTGGACACGGGCATTACCGCGGCCGCCGCTAGACGCGGGGCGTAGTCCTTCTGGCGTGAGAAAGCGCGCCGTGCTTCGTAAAGCACGGCGCGCTTTCTCATTGGCGATGACGACTAGCGCCGCGAAGCTGAATCAGTGGAAATATACCGAACTCTGGTGCAGCACGTCCGCCGAGCACAGGATATACATCGCCGCCGCTGCCAGACCTATTTGCAAGGCGCCAAAGCTGATCGGGATGAGGCGGGACATGTCGTACTCCTGAATGGTGTGAGGTGGGTTGTCAGGCTTTCATCATAGGTCGAATAAATGCTCTCGGGCATCGGATGAATGTCCGCCACGATGTAGGACAACACCTCGTCCCTGAGGCCCCGCCTCGCTCTCCGGCGGCCTAAGTAACCCCCAATAAATTATTGCGATTTCTGACTTCTATAACCGGCGCTCTGCGGTGTTGCCCACTGCTAGCAGTGCTCGCACTGCGTCGCAGCGGGCGCCTTGCATAGCATCCGGTTCTATTCGTCATAACTTCACAATAATTTCCTGAGGATTACTTAGCGGTTTTTCCAGCGCAGCACCGGCTCTTCCGGCGCCGTGTCCGGCACGTTCGAAATCGCCAGCCAGTGCGTCAGGCGTTCCGGATGCTTGAGATTGATGCCCATGCCATCGATGATGCCGACCTGTTCCAGCATGCGCGCGTCGATCTTCGCCTTCGACACCGTGGGGGCTCCCATGACCATGCGGTCATATGCCTTGCGCGCCTTGTGTTCCCATTTGTGCAGATTGCTTTCGTCGAAGCGGTTCGCTTCGAAGTACACGGTCAGGGTGCCGTCGAGGTTGCCGAAGCCGACAATGCCCGCGCCTTTGCGGATGGTGGTGGTGTTGTTGATGTCGAATTCCGCCGTGGGCACGAAAATGCCGGCGCGGCCATCGATGTCGGGACGTCCCACGGGTGTTTCCTTGCCGTAGGAGCTCGTTTCGGTAATGGTTTTTTCTGCAGACATGGTGCGTGTGTGGTGGCCGTGCCGGGAGCGCAATCGGGTCCGGCAGCGCCAGTCATCCTGTTCAAAAAATGCGTGCTGATGATCAGGGCGGGGTAGGGGCCCTGGCGGAGCGATGCTTGGCATTGCTTGATACCCCGCTATTGTAGCGCCAATTTAATTCTTTTGGGCAACATTTAATGCGGCAGTGCACGCTTCTTCGGACGTGAAAAAGCCGCCCGGCCAAACGGCGGGACGGCTGTTGCGCGGCGCCTGTCCGGACTCAGGCGGCTGTCTTGCGGCGTGCCATGAAACCCAGCAAGCCCAGGCCCAGCAGCATCATGGCGTAGGTCTCAGGTTCCGGCACGGCGGCCGTCACCGAGACGTTGTCCAGGTAGGAACCATAGGTCGGTGCGGAGACGGGGCCGATCGATTCGAAACGCAGCAGGCTCGACGAGCCGAGTGCGGTCACGTTCTGGCTGTAGGTTTGCCACACGCCGCTCGTGTTGCCGATCAATGCCGTTGGCGTCAGCAGGGTCGAACCCCAGTAGACATTCATCAGGCTGTTCGCGCCGCCCGCCGTATCGGGACGACCCGAGTAGGCAAACGACAGCGCATAGGTGCTGCCGGCCGTGGTGGCGATCGCTTGCGATACCGACGTCAGGCGGTCCGTATTGAGTTCCAGGTATTGCGTGCCGCTGGCGGCGACGGGGTTGAATCCGCCTTGGCCGCCTTGCGTGGCGCCTTTCTGGATTTCAAAGGCCGAATTGCCGCTGGCCGATGAAGTCCAGCCTGTCACGCTGCTGAGCGGGGCCCAGGCTGAGGCGATGACATTGTTTTCGAAACTGCCATTGACCACCAGTTCGGTCGCGGCGTTGGCGGCGCCAGCGGTGACCAGGGTGGCCAGTGCGGCGATCTTCAGGAGGGTGGCTGGCGTTTTCATGGGCTCTCGTTTGATTGATTAAAGGATAATTTGATTTCTTAAATGACATTTAAAGAATATCACCAAAACTCACAAAAAGAACACGTGCTCGCTAAAATTATTTGCAATTGTGAAATCATTTGTATCCATGTGGAAATTAATTTCCTCGATGAATGAATTGCTCTAGCGGTCCAGGGCGAACGCGACGTTGAACTTGCTTGCGTCACGGTATTTTTGTGACATCGGGACGTAAAAAAACCTGCATCGTAACAACAACGATGCAGGTTTTTTTCAGGTAACTGCCGTGCGTAGCGGCATATCGATTCGATAGGCACCTGCGTGCGCAGGCATCAGAACGCCAGGCGGCCCTGCAGGTAGACCATGCGCGGCGCGCCCACCAGCTTGCCCAGGTTGCCATCCGAGGTGCGCGTGAAGTAGCGCTTGTCGGCGAGGTTGTTGACGCCGGCGACCAGTTCCAGGCCCTTCTGGCCCGGCACTGTCCATTTCACTTGCGTGTTCCAGGTACGGAAGCCGGGAATCACGCCCAGGCTGCCGGCCGTGTTTTCCGCCACGGTATTCGCCTCGTCGGCGAACTGGCGGCTCTGATGGCTGCTCGACAAATCAACACCCCAGGCGCCCAGCTGATAGTGGACGCCGACGGTATCCGTGGTGCGCGAATAGAAGGGCACGTCGTTGCCCGCGTTCGCACCATCCTGCAAGGTCGCCTTGGTATAGGTGTAGGTGGCATAGGCGTTCAAGCCGGCCAGCGGGCCGGACTTGTCGAAGCGGTAGTCGACGGCCGTTTCCAGGCCGCGGTGGTGCGTGGCGCCCACATTGTAGAAGACGACGTTCTCGCCGCTGCCCACGGACTGGATCTGGTTGTCGAACTTGATGTTGAACAAGGTCGCTTCGGCCGACAGCTGGCTGCTCTTCCAGCGCGCGCCCAGCTCGGCTGTTTTCGCCAGTTCCGGCTGCAACGGATTCTTGCTCGACTGCGCATTGAGCTGCGTATTTTGCACGGCGCCAAACGAGCTGTTGTAGTTGCCGAACAGGGTCACGTTGTTATTGAGCAAGTAGGCGACGTTCAGCGAGGGCAGGGCCTTGTTGTTGAGCAGTTCGATCTTCTGGTCGACCGGCAAATGGTTGAAGCGTTCCGTCTTGATGTGTTCGTAGCGTACGCCCGGTGTGATGCGCCAGGCGTCGATGGCGATCTTGTCATCGATATACACGGCCTGCGCATCGGTGGCATTGTCGGCGAAGCGCGTCGGCTTTTGTTGCACGCCGCTGGCGATGACCACATTATAGATGGCCTCGTCGGCGCGCTCGGCCAGGTAGCGGTAGCCGACGGTGACGTCCTGCGAGACCTTGCCGGTGATAAAACGCTGCGTGTAGCGCGGCTCGATGGCTGTCGTTTCATAGTTGCGCGGCTGGTGGCCCAGGTTTTTTCCGCTGATCAAGGTGCTTTCGCGCGAGCTTTTGTTGTAGTAGGCGCGCACTTCGAATTCCTGCGTGTTCGACATGGCATTCAGGTAGCCGATGTCGAAGGCCTTGCGCTCGCCGCTCCAGAAGTCGGTGGGGCGCGTGTTCTGGAACGGGTCCTGCTTGTATTGCGCCGCGGTCAGGCCGCCCGGCGTGCGCGACGTCACGTCGTAGTAGGACAGCTTGCCGTACACCTCGTCCGTGGGGCTCAGGTCGTAGCGGAACTTCAGGGCGAAGTCGTTGACTTTTTCATCGCTGCCCACGCGCCAGTCGCTGCCGCGGATGTCCGAATACAGCACGGCCAGGCCCAGGCCGCTGTCGAGCTGGGTGCCGGCAAACACGCTGGCCTGCGTGTTGTGGCCCACTTCGCTGTACGTGTTGTAGCGCACCGTGGCGTCGCCCGTGATGCCTGGCGTGGTGGGCACGCGGCGCGTCTTGAAATTGATGATGCCGCCCACGTTTTGCGGGCCGAAGCGCACGGCGCCGCCGCCGCGCACCACGTCGACCGTCTCGACATTGGCCAGGCTGACGGGCGCGAACGACAGTTGCGGCTGGCCATACGGCGCCACCGACATCGGAATGCCGTCAAGTAACACCGTGCTGCGCGGCGAATAGCGCCCGGCCAGTCCGCGCACGCCGATGTTCAGCGAAATGGCGCTGCCGGCGCTGCCCGAATTGTCGCTGATCTGCACGCCGGGAATGCGGCGCATCACGTCGCTGAGGCTGGTCGCGCCCGAGTTTTCGATGTCATCCTTCTGCACCACGGTGCGGGCGCCCGCGAAATTCTTCGTGCTGGCGGCCATGCTGGTGCCCAGCAAGTTGCTGCTGACCTGAATCGACTCCAGGATGGGACCGGCATTGTCGGCGCTATTGGCGTCCTGCGCCTGCGCGGCAAGCGGGCGCCCAGGCAGGCGAGGGCGATGGCCAGCGCGCACGGGCGAAGCGAAAAGGGCAGTGTGACAGGTGTGGCAGCCATGCATGGATCTCCGTAATGACAATGTTTGCGCGGGCAATCGGGCGGCGCGACAACATCGTGGCGTGGACATCCGGCGCAAGGGGATAAGAATGATAATGATTCTCATTTTATCCGTCAATTGCGCAAACTGCGTAGGATGAGCTTTGCCTGGAGAAAGGCGGGAAGTGTTGCTGGCGCGGTACAGGGAGGAGTTTGGATTGCTGCTTGGCACCATTGCTGGGGTGCGGCGGCATTCTGCGTGCTCTTGTATACTGCCGCTTTTGCAGCCGTCAGACGTGAACGTACAATGAGCCAGACAACTGAAACGACACCAGGCGATTCCTCCGTGGAACGCCGCCAGGGCGACCAACCGGCAAGTGCTGCGCGCAAATTGAATCTGCTGGTGGTCGACGACAACCAGGAAGTGGGCGAATCGCTGGCCATGCTGCTCGAAGCGCTGGGCCACCATGCGGTGGTGGTGCGCAACTGGCAGATGGCCATCGAGCAAGTCAAGCTGTGCGTGCCCGATGCCGTCTACCTCGACATCGAAATGCCCGGCATCAGCGGCATCGAAATCGGCCGCCGCCTGCATCACAATCCCGAAACGGCCAACGCCGTGCTGATCGCCGTCACCGGCCACAGCCTGCCCATGTACATGGACGACGCGCTGGCCGTGGGCTTCCGCCACTTCCTCGTCAAGCCCGTGCGTCTGGACGACCTAGCGACGACGGTGCAGTCGGTGCTGGCGGGATAGGTTTTCCCTTGCCCTGGTGGATGAGGGATCAAGTGTCCAGCGCTGCGGCGCGGAATTGCAAACCGAGTGCATGCGTCACCTTCAAAATGGTGTCGAAGCTCGGATTGCCTTCGCCGGACAGCGCCTTGTACAAACTTTCCCGTCCCAATCCCGTGTCTTTGGCAAGTTGCGTCATGCCACGCGCCTTGGCAATATTGCCAAGCGCTTTGACGATGAAGGATGCGTCGTCGCCAGCTTCTTCCAGGCAAGCTTCAAAGTAGGCGACGATATCCTCTTCGGTTTTGAGGTGCTGTGCGCTATCCCACTTGTTGAGCTTTTGTGCCATCAGACCTCCTGGAGTGTTTGCGCGAGCTGCTGCGCCGTTTTGATATCTTTCGCTTGCGTTGATTTGTCGCCGCCAGCGAGAAGGATGATTATTTCCATGCCACGCTGGATGAAATAAACACGGTAACCGGGGCCACAATCAATTCGCATTTCCGAAACACCGCCACCGACAGGCTTGCAATCGCCGAAGTTGCCATCTTCGGCACGATCGATACGAGCCTGAATGCGGAAAAAAGCTTTCCGATCCTTCAGCTTGCTGAACCAGTCATCGAACGTGGCGGTGGTATGGATGCTTTTCACATATACCAGTGTATTCTTTGGGATACGGAAAATCAAGCGTATGCATCAAGTTTGACTGCCGCGCGCAGGCTGGCTTTGTTAGCTGATGCGTTTGCCTGGCATGCTGCGCAGGCGAGGGCTGCAGCTGCCTCATGCATGTGCGCGGAAATGAAAAAAGGGTTACAAGCCGAAGCATGTAACCCTTTTATTTACCGCTAATTCTGTGGGGTGGCTGATGGGGCTCGAACCCACGACAACAGGAATCACAATCCTGGACTCTACCAACTGAGCTACAGCCACCACTGTCTTACTTGCCTGTTTAGCTGTTTTGCTGAACAGGTGCCGAATTATACAAAGAACTCGGCAAAGTGGCAAATCTAAATGCAGTCTTTTTTCAAGAATCGAAAGATTGCATGAAAACGCCTGTTTTGGCTCACACGGACAGGTGCGCGACGGGCGGCTGCAAGTCCAGCAAGCCGGCGAAGGCTTGCGCCAGGGATTCGACCTTGGCCGTCGTGTAGCCTTGCAGCTGGGGCGCATCGTTGTTGATGCGGCGCAAGCTTGCCGCGTCGAGCAAACGGGCCAGCTGGCGCGCCACGGCGTCGCCCGTGTCCACCAGCGTGATCGTTTCCTGCGTATGCGCGCGTACCGTGCGTACGATGGCGTCCTGCACGAAGGGGTAGTGCGTGCAGCCGAGCACCAGGGTGTCGACGCCTTGTTCCAGCATGGGGGCGATGTAGCGCTCCAGCATGGCGCTGGTGGCGTCGAACGGGTCGTGGCCCAGTTCGCACTGCTCGATGCGGTCGGCCAGGCCGATGCAGGGCTGCAAGATGAACGTGGCGCCCGTGGCTGCGCTCACCTGCTCGCGCAGGGCCAGCAGCTTGTCGCCGCGCAAGGCACGTTCCGTTGCCAGCACGGCGATCTTGCCGTTGCGGCTGATGCTGGCCGCCGGCTTCAGGCCCGGCTCGACGCCGACGATGGGCAGGTCGGGATAGCGCGCGCGCAGCGCCTTGATGGCGGCGATGGTGGCCGTGTTGCACGCCACCACCAGTGCCTTGGCGCCTTGTTGCAACAAGAAGGCGGTGATCGCCAGCGAACGGTCGATCACTTGCTGTTCCGTCTTGTCGCCATATGGCGCGTAGGCGGAATCGGCAAAGTAAATCAAATCTTCCTGTGGCAGCTGCGCGCGGATATGGCGCAGCACCGACAGGCCGCCCACGCCGGAGTCAAAAATGCCGATGGGCGCGTCTGGGCGGGCAGTGCTTGCAATAGAAGTCATATAAAGCCGAAGAAGATAAAAAAACGCCGCGCTGTGTTGCCGCGCGGCGTCTATGGTAGAGCTTGTTTAAGCGACCGTCACGGGAATCTTGCTGACGCTATTGAGTTGCTCGATCTTCGCCTGCCACTCTTTCGGGCCCGTGTTGTGCACCGACGTGCCCTTCGCATCGACGGCCACCGTCACCGGCATGTCGACCACATCGAATTCGTAGATCGCTTCCATGCCCATGTCGGCAAAGCCCAGCACCTTGGCGTGCTTGATGGCTTTCGACACCAGGTAGGCGGCGCCGCCCACGGCCATCAGGTAAGCCGACTGGTGCTTCTGGATCGATTCGATGGCGACCGGGCCACGTTCGGCCTTGCCGATCATGGCGATCAGGCCCGTCTTTTCCAGCATCATGTCGGTGAACTTGTCCATGCGCGTGGCGGTCGTCGGACCGGCCGGGCCGACGGCTTCGTCGCGCACCGGATCGACGGGACCCACGTAGTAGATCACGCGGTTTTTAAAATCGACCGGCAATTCTTCGCCACGGGCCAGCATGTCCTGGATGCGTTTGTGGGCGGCGTCGCGGCCCGTCAGCATCTTGCCGTTCAACAGCAAGGTCTGGCCCGGCGTCCACGAAGCGACTTCTTCTTTCGTCAGGGTGTTCAGGTCGACGCGCTTGGATTTTTCCGTGTCCGGCGTCCAGTGCACTTCCGGCCACGACGACAGCGATGGCGGCGTCATGTAGGCCGGGCCGGAGCCGTCCAGCACGAAGTGGCCGTGGCGCGTGGCGGCGCAGTTCGGGATCATGGCGACCGGCTTCGACGCGGCGTGCGTCGGGTGCATCATGATTTTCACGTCGAGCACGGTCGTCAGGCCGCCCAGGCCTTGCGCGCCGATGCCCAGCGAGTTGATCTTGTCGCACAGCTCGATGCGCAGTTCTTCCAGCTTGTTCTGCGGGCCGCGTTGTTTCAGCTCGAACATGTCGATGTCTTCCATCAACACCTCTTTTGCCATCAGCATGGCTTTCTCGGCCGTGCCGCCGATGCCGATGCCCAGCATGCCGGGCGGGCACCAGCCGGCGCCCATGGTCGGCACGGTTTTCATGACCCAGTCCACCAGCGAATCGGACGGGTTCATCATGATCATCTTCGATTTGTTTTCCGAGCCGCCGCCCTTGGCAGCGACTTTCACGTCGACGGTATTGCCTTCGACCAGTTCCATGTGCACCACGGCTGGCGTGTTGTCCTTGGTGTTCTTGCGGTCGAAATGCGGGTCGGCCACGATGGAGGCGCGCAGCTTGTTGTCGTCGAAGTTGTACGCGCGGCGCACGCCTTCGTTGACGGCGTCGGTGACGGTGCCGCTGAAACCTTCGAAGCGCACGCCCATGCCGATTTTCAGGAAGACGTTGACGATACCCGTGTCCTGGCAGATAGGACGCTTGCCTTCCGCGCACATGCGCGAGTTGGTCAGGATTTGCGCGATCGCATCCTTTGCCGCCGGGCTTTGCTCGGCCGCGTAGGCGCGCGCCAGGTGCTCGATGTAATCAGCAGGGTGGTAGTAGCTAATGTACTGCAACGCTGCGGCGACGGATTCGATCAGGTCTTCTTGCTTTATGACAGTCATGGTGTTCTCGCGGTGGATAAGAAGGGTAAGACTTTGATGCTGTTTGCTAATCAGTATGGGAGCGCCAGAACTTAGTGGGGCGCCCTGGCTTGGTTCTGCGTCACGGTCATGATGCGGTCCGTGTACGCAATCGCCATGGCCGACAGGATGAAGACCATGTGGATCACCGTTTGCGCGATGATGACTTCGATCTTGTACGAGTTGGCGTTGATAAACGTCTTCAGCAGGTGGATGGACGAGATGCCGATGATGGCCATCGCCAGCTTCGTCTTCAGCACGGATGCATTCACATGCGACAGCCATTCCGGCTGGTCCGGATGGTCGTCGAGGTGCATGCGCGACACGAAAGTTTCGTAGCCGCCGATGATGACCATGATCAACAGATTCGAGATCATGACCACGTCGATCAGGCCCAAGACCACCAGCATGATGGTCGCTTCATTGAGCTTGGTCGGCAGGGCGCCGCCCGGTACGGCCACGGCCGTCAAGACGTGCTGCAGGGCCGCGTCATTGCCGAACACGGCGCCGATCAGGTCCGACAGTTCCACCCAGAAATGAAATACGTACACGCATTGGGCAAGTATCAAACCCAGGTACAGCGGCAGCTGCAGCCAGCGCGACATGAAGATGAAGGCGGACAGGGGATGCAGTTTGCTATGTTTGGGTTTTTGTGAATGGTCGATCATCTGGAGTTTCCTGGGGGTAAATACCAATTTTTGGTATGCCCGACATTTTACACTTGCTGCTGATCACTGCGCATGCCCTCGATTTGGATTCTTGGCCTTGATGAAACGCAAAGCGAGCTCATCTAATTGACTTGTTATCAGTTTTTCCATCCAGAATGCTGGGCGGCGCACCCTTGACGCCCGTCGCCTGTGGCGATTATGGTTAGAATGGATCGGGGAAAACGCCGGCTGTAAGGCGTCCGTAAGACAGCAGGAATATTGTGTTAGCAAACAATTACTACACTGGAGACTAGCATGGCCGCTATAGAGAACCAAGGGCAGGGCACTGAGCAGCAGGGACCGGAAGAGTCGCGCGTATTTGAACCGTCGGCAGCGTTTGCCGCACAGGCAACGATTTCCGGCATGGACGCCTACCGCGCCATGGTGGCCGATGCCGAACGCGACTACGAAGGCTTCTGGGCCAAGCTGGCGCGCGAGAACCTGAGCTGGAAAAAGCCGTTCACCCGCACCCTGAACGAAGACAACGCCCCGTTCTACAAATGGTTCGAAGACGGCCAGCTGAACGTGTCCTACAACTGCCTGGACCGCAACATCGAAAATGGCCTGGGCGACAAGACAGCCATCATCTTCGAAGCGGACGACGGCACCGTTACCAAGGCAACCTATAAAGAACTGCACGAAAAAGTCTGCAAGTTCGCCAACGGCCTGAAATCCAAAGGCATCGCCAAGGGCGACCGCGTCATCATCTATATGTCCATGTCCGTCGAAGGCGTGGCCGCCATGCAAGCCTGCGCGCGCATCGGCGCCACCCATTCCGTCGTGTTCGGCGGCTTCTCGGCCAAGTCTTTGCAGGAACGCATCATCGACGCGGGTGCCGTGGCCGTCATCACGGGCGACGAGCAATTGCGCGGCGGCAAAAAGCTGCCACTGAAATCCATCGTCGACGAAGCGCTGGCGCTGGGCGGCTGCGACTCCGTGAAAAACGTCATCGTGTATCAACGCACGGGCAGCGACCTGCCGATGGTGGCCGGCCGCGACACCTGGCTGCACGATTTGGTCGAAGGCCAGTCGGCACAATGTGAGCCGGAATGGGTCGATGCCGAGCATCCACTGTTTATCTTGTACACCTCCGGTTCGACGGGCACGCCGAAGGGCGTGCAGCATTCGAGCGGCGGCTACCTGCTGTGGGCCGCGCTGACGATGAAATGGAGTTTCGACATCAAGCCCGACGACGTGTTCTGGTGCACGGCCGACATCGGCTGGGTGACGGGCCACAGCTACATCGCGTACGGGCCGATGGCCGTGGGCGCCACGCAAGTGGTGTTCGAAGGCATCCCGACCTACCCGAACGCGGGCCGTTTCTGGGAAACCATCAAGAAGCACAACGTCAGCATCTTCTACACGGCGCCAACGGCCATCCGTTCGCTGATCAAGGCGGCCGACGTGGACCCGAAAGTCCATCCAAGCAACTACGACCTGACGAGCTTACGCCTGCTGGGCACGGTCGGCGAGCCGATCAATCCGGAAGCGTGGATGTGGTACTACAAGAATATCGGCGGCGAGAAATGCCCGATCGTCGATACCTTCTGGCAAACGGAAACGGGTGGCCACATGATCACGCCATTGCCGGGCGCCACGCCGATGGTCCCCGGTTCCTGCACCCTGCCATTGCCGGGCATCATGGCCGCCATCGTCGACGAAGCGGGCCAGGACGTGCCGAACGGCCAGGGCGGTATCCTGGTCGTAAAACGCCCATGGCCATCGATGATCCGCACGATCTGGAACAACCCCGAGCGTTTCAAGTCCAGCTATTTCCCGGAAGAACTGGGCGGCAAGATGTACCTGGCAGGCGACGGCGCCATCCGCAACAAGGACACCGGCTACTTCACCATCACGGGCCGCATCGATGACGTGCTGAACGTGTCGGGCCACCGCATGGGCACGATGGAAATCGAATCGGCGCTGGTGGCCAACCCGCTGGTGGCCGAGGCTGCCGTGGTGGGCCGTCCGGACGACACGACAGGCGAATCGATCTGCGCCTTCGTGGTGCTGAAGCAGGCGCGTCCGACAGGCGAGGAAGCCAAGAAGCTGGCCCTGGAGCTGCGCAACTGGGTCGGCAAGGAAATCGGCCCGATCGCGAAACCGAAGGAAATCCGTTTCGGCGACAACCTGCCAAAAACCCGCTCCGGCAAAATCATGCGCCGCCTGCTGCGCGTGCTGGCCAAGGGCGAGACGATCACGCAAGACGTGTCGACCCTGGAAAACCCGGCGATTCTGGAGCAGTTGAAGGAAGCGTCGTAATGAAAGGTAGGTTCCTACGGGGGCCGACCACGGCCTCTGTTGGGCTGCTGCTTGTCGTTGCTAGCTTTAACTTTTACCCCACGGTAAATAACTTTGGCAGTCCGTAGAATCTTTGCTATAATCTGCGGCTTCGCGACAAGCGAGAAATAGTACGCAATGCGAGCAAGTCGACGCATTGCCTGCAGGAGAGGTGGATGAGTGGTTGAAGTCGCACGCCTGGAAAGCGTGTATAGGTTCATAGCCTATCGGGGGTTCGAATCCCCCTCTCTCCGCCACGGATAGTAATTAAGTAAGATCAGGACGTCTCAGGAAGTCCTTCAAAAACCGCTTAGATCATTGATTCTAAGCGGTTTTTTCGTTTTTCGGCGTCTCGAAATGTGCCAAGACGTTTCAGTACGTCTAACTTTTTTGAGGGAAAGCGCCGGACCGGATTCCCCCATCCTTGACTACCATTCCCGCATAACTGTCCTATAGTGGTTTCAGACGCATTTGCGAAGGAGGCCACCATGGCAAAGCTCATCGTACCGCTGTCCGAACTCCAGGTCAAAAACGCCAAACCAAAGGATAAACCATACAAGCTATCCGACGGCGGCGGCCTGTTCGTGGAAGTCATGCCGAGCGGGTCTCGCATCTGGCGCTGGAAGTTTCGCCAGGCCAACGGTAAGGAGAACGCACTGACGTTTGGTCCTTATCCGGAAATTACGTTGCAGGATGCGCGTGAAAAGCGCTTGGCAGCGCGGCGCCTGATGCTGCAAGGGATCGACCCGGCCAAGCATCGCGACGACGCCAAACGGCTGTTGAAAGAGCGCGCCGCCAATACTTTTGAAAAAATCGCCCGCGAGTGGCATGCCAACAGGGTTCCGACCTGGAGCGAGCGCACCGCCAAGAACGTCCTGCAACGGCTGGAGGCAGATATCTTCCCTGCCATTGGCCGCAAGCCCATCGATGAACTCAAGCACCTCGATGTGATCGCCGCACTGCGCAAGATCGAGGAGCGCGGCGCAAGCGAAATCGCACATCGCCAGAAAGCGGTATGCGCGACAATTTTCAGCTACGCAATTCAATGCGGATTCACAGAGCGCAATCTGGTCACCGATATGAAGGATGTGTTGAAGACCGTCCGCGCCGGACACTTCGCCGCTATTGAAACCGATGAACTGCCGCAGTTCCTGGCCATTCTGGACCGCAACGAAGCGCGCATGTTCGCGCCGACGCGAATTGCGCTACGGCTGATGCTGCTGTGCTTTGTGCGCACCAGCGAGTTGATCGAGACGCCCTGGAGTGAAATCGACCTGGAGCGCGGCGAGTGGATCATTCCATGGCAGCGCATGAAGCGCGGCAAGCTGACCGTCAATCCTGACATGACCAACCATCACGTCTGCCTGTCGCGCCAGGCGCTTGAGCTGCTGCGCGAATTGCACGCGATCACGGGCCGCAGCAAGTACCTGTTCCCGAATCAGCGCGACCACGAAAAGCCGATCAGCAATAACACGATACTGGTGGCGCTTGGACGCATGGGATACAAGGGCAAGATGACCGGCCATGGCTTCCGGGCGCTGGCCATGAGCACCATCAAGGAGCGCCTGGGCTACCGGCATGAAGTCGTGGACCGGCAGCTGGCACATGCACCGAAGGATAAGGTGGCCAGCGCCTATGACCGCGCCCAGTTCCTGGCGGAGCGGCGCCGGATGATGCAGGATTGGGCCGACTATATCGATGCCGTCAGCGGCAAGGGAGCGCCGTCGCAGACGCCAAGATTAACGCTGGTCAGTGGCGAATTCAGCCGGGATGGCGGAACAGGAGGGCACCATGTCTAAGTATGTATTGCGCCTCACGGATGAGCTTATCAAGCAAGCTGCTCCGAAGGACAAAATATACAAACTATTCGATGGGGCTGGTCTGTACATCGCAGTGCAGCCCAGCGGCAGCAAGGTCTGGCGCATGAAGTATCTCCAGCAAAGCGGTGGCGAAAGCGTTCTGACTTTTGGCCGGTACCCTGAAGTTTCCATTGCCAAAGCGAGAGAACACAGGCTTGCAGCGCATCAGCTGCTGGAGCAGCAGCAGGACCCGCACACAGAATTCAATCGAGAAAAACTGCATCCACTGCCAAAGCCTATTCCAATCGACGAAATATTCGATGAGCCGGAGTGGGGCCATGTGCAGACCAGTATTCGGCGGGCGACCCTGCTCGCTATCCGTCACCTCGAAACCGCCTTATTTCCGGCATTGCAGCGCATTTCCATCAGTGAAGCACAGCACAGTATCCAGCAAGCAGCCATTCGGCAAATTGAACAGGCTGGTTTGCAGGTCGTCTCCCGTCAGCTGGAGGGTGTCGCGACGGCGCTCGCTGCCAGTTATTTACGTAACGGTATGAGCATGGACCAATTGGTTAGTGCGATGAAGGAGTCAAGGAGGCGGGTACGTCGCCAGGGCGACAACATGCAGTAGCTATCGGAGTCTTTGACCGGGTCCCAATTCTGCGTACTACGAAAAGCGCACTTGACGAAACGAACCACTTGCAAACGTCGATATCAGGCATAGAATGAAGCTCTCTTATGTGGGAATCGCTCCCACGAGGGCATGCTTCGAGCATGTCCCTATGCTTAGCGGCATAGGCGTTGCGGTCGTTACCCGCCACCATGATACATAGCAGTTTCTGCTAGATATATCGCCGGGCCATGCAGAAGCATGCACATCTCGGCACGATAAAGCGCTGCCTTCAGCGTCTTCATATCCCACAATCCGCAAGACGGATTGCCTGGATGATTGCGCCCGGTGGGCGCTTCCTCAAACAGGAGCAAGACTCCTGCCCTGATTGGTTCGCATGCCCCACGAGGTAGCGCACCGTATGAAGCACAGCATGGCTTTGCCGCAAGCCGCACCGTCAGCAGAAATGCCTGCGATGCGATGCCATTGTGGCTGCCGCCAGCGCATGTGCTTCAGAGTCGCCAGTATCGTCACCGCGAGTGCAATGCTGGCTTATATGCCGTCACATGCCATGGCTGCGTGCGCGCGTCGTTACTGGCGGGGTGCTGCCAGTGACGACGTGCCGCCGACGGCATAGGCCCAGGCGGCCAGTACAGAGCGTCCGCGTGACGGTGCTCAGTGACGAGGCCAGATGCCTCTCTATCGCAGGCTAGCCTTGCGATTTCCTTCGCCCGCTACGGGCTGATTAGTTGAAGTTGATCCGTGCACGATGTGCACTCCATGGACCCTGGGTGATTGGTCCCCGCTGCGGCGGCTTCCTCCGGGAGCGCGCAGCGGTGCCACACGCGCATGCGGCGCGGGCAGGCAGTAACAGCAACCGCATACACGGGAGTGGTGTCCCGAGGCCCTTGATTCAACCTTTTCTGCTGAGGCAGTGAAGGTGGCCAGAAACACTTACCAGGCAGGATTACACCACGCAACATCGATGTAGAAACCCAAGATCGAAGGGATGACTTTGCCATGCGCGACTTGAACTACCAGCTCAAGCAACTGTGTCACCGCAACCGGGATGGCAGTTTTGCGACGCAGGCCGACCGCGAGCGCTTATTAAACCTGTGTGCCAACGACCTGGCGGAGCGGGGCTTCCAGCATATGAGCGTGGACAGTCTGAAACCAAAGCATGTGGCGGCGCTGCTCGACAAGTGGAAGCAGGATGGCGTCAGTACCGGAACGATCAAGAATCGCATGAGCGCCCTGCGCTGGTGGGCCGAGAAGATCGGCAAGGAAAACATCATTGCGCGCACCAACGGCGAATACGGCATCGCGGAGCGGGTGTTTGTCACCAACGTCTCGAAGGCGAAGGTGCTGGACGCCGATACGCTTGCCCGCGTGAGCGACCCGTATTCGCGCATGTCCTTGCAGCTGCAGGCGGCGTTTGGTTTGCGGCGCGAGGAAAGCATCAAGATCAAGCCGGGATGGGCCGATGGCGGGAATATTCTGCGGCTGCAGGATAGCTGGACCAAGGGCGGCAAATACCGGGAGGTGCCGATTGCCACCATGCAGCAGCGCGCCGTGCTGGAAGCGGCGAAGGCGTTGGCGGGAAAAGGCAGCTTGATTCCGGCGCAGTTGCGGTATCGGGACCAGTTGAACCGCTTTCGGGCGCAGTGCGACAAGGCGGGCCTCCATGGCGTGCATGGGCTGCGCCATGAGTACGCGCAGCGGCGCTATGCCGAGTTGACTGGCCGACCTTGTCCAGCTTGTGGCGGTGCGACGTCCAGACAGCTGGATGCGTCGCAAAAATTGGTGGATAACGCTGCGCGGCTGAAGATTTCGACGGAGATGGGGCATGGGCGTGAACAGGTCACTTCCATCTATCTGGGTAGATGAGTGGCCACTTGTCTCAGGCGCATGGAATAGAAGAGATGCAGAAGGGGCAGCCCTGGTGCTGCCGGAACTATCGCGGAGAGTCGGCATGACTCTCCATTGTTTGCTGTTCATCAATCGAAGGAGAATCTTATGACCACGACTAAAAAATTCCTCCGCTTGCCTGCGGTAATCGAGGCCACCGGCTGGTCCCGCGCCACAATCTGGCGCAAGGTGAAGGCAGGTGTGTTGCCAGCGCCTATTCCTATCGGACCCAAGTCTATCGCGTGGGACGCGGAAGAGATCGCTCAATGGCAGCAGCGCTGTATTGACGCCAGGCGTGGAGTCGCTTGAGTGGGAGTTAATAGTGGCCCCACCCTGTAAGGCGTCACGGGGTGGGCCTACCGGCCCTCTCCAAATTGTCCAACTGCTGCCGCTGCGCGGCAGCCCCGCGCGCCTGCTGCGCGCGTCCGTGGTTCTAGTTAGGTATTGACTGAGCATGCTTTTACGGCGGCCAGTGCATCAGTCTGTGTCCAAATGGCAGACCTGACCCTGGCGGTTCTGGTGATTTCGGAGCCGCCGCTCAGTTGCTCGTAAGATGCTAGATGAGGGCCAGGACCCGCGCATGGAATTCAATGTAGCTCACATGCGCCCGCCAAAGCCGCTTCGACGAAGCCGCCCGCTCCCTCCAGTCGTGAATGTTAGAAAAGTGGAGCGTTGCGCAAGCCATGTCGGCATGCAGGCGCTGGCCTTCCCAGCGCTGAGCCGCGTTCCCACCGATGAAAGAGTGCGAATCGACATGCTGGCCATGTTGGAGAAAGTCCAGAAAGAGCGCGCCGCCGAGGTGATTGACGTGCTGTATGACTACTGCGCCGATATCATCTTCGCCTGCCTTGAGTTGGGTATGGATGAAGATGATTTGATCGAGGCCATGAGGGATGCCAGGGTGGCGCAGCGACGGAGATGAGTGGGCCGTTGCCGTGATATTTCTTAAAAAATGCCAGTGCTTTTTGCCGTAATCTGCCTCGCTGGTAGATTATCTTCTAGCTGAAATTCCTTTTGATATATTGTGTTAGGGGAAACGTTGACATTGACAGTGTCTTACGACGATTGAACTGCAGTCGGCAATGGGGCTGGATCCGAGGGGTGTCAGGTCGTGATAATTAGTGAGTTTTTTTGATGAGAAATTTGCTATTGTTGACGGACATTATTTCGGCGCTACACATTACAGCTGCACGGGCCGTAGTTGGACCGTTAGTAAGAAGAATTCAAGGCTTGATTGAAGACACTGCATGCTTTCCCGTCGTCTCAGTTTGTCAATGTTCAGTGTATACTGGTGCTACTCTCTAATGACACAACCAACTTCCCATGCTACAGCTTAACCCTGAAATTATGCGATGGGCCAGAGAGACAGCGGGCATGAGTCTAGACAAGGCTGCGGTCGCACTACACCTTGGAGGTAAGCGCAAGAGTGGGGTGGAAGTCTTATCCTCCTACGAGGACGGCAGCATTGAGCCAACCCGTGCTGTTCTATTAAAGATGTCAAGGGCCTACAAACGTCCTTTGTTGACATTCTATCTACCGAAGCCGCCGGTTAAGGCAGAGCGTGGTGAAGACTTCAGAACTCTGCCAGATGATCGCCGCCTTGAAGATGCCGCCTCAGTCGATGCATTAATTCGCGATGTGCATGTACGTCAAAGACTGGTACGCGCTGCGCTTGATGACTCTGAGGAGGCCCAGCTGCTTCCGTTCGTAGGATCGCTTCGAATGGAGCAAGGTGTCCCCGCGGTTGCGCAACGCATGCGGGATCTTACCGGATTTAATCTTCAACAGTTCCGAAAAAGACGGTCGGTGAGTGAAGCCTTTAACTATGCGAGAGCCCTTGTTGAACAGACAGGAATTTTCGTAATGTTGATCGGTAACCTTGGAAGTCATCATTCCAATCTTAGTGCTCAAGTGTTTCGGGGGTTTGCACTTTCCGACGAGATCGCGCCGTTCATAATTATCAACGACCAAGATGCCCCATCGGCATGGGCTTTCACGTTATTGCACGAATTCGCCCATGTTTTGTTGGGGCTCACTGGCATTAGTGGAGGCGGATATGAGCAAAAGGTTGAACGATTTTGTAACGACGTTGCGAGCCAAGTTCTACTACCTGGAGATGAGTTAAATGCTTGGCGTCCTGTCTACGGAGAACCTAATAGCTTGGTGGCGGAGATCAATAATTTTGCGTCTAGTAGAAAAATTAGCCGTAGCTTAGTTGCTTATCGTATGTACCTTTCTGGCAGCATAGATGAAGCGACTTGGCAGCTACTCAGTAAGACGTTCCAAGATATGTGGCTAAAAGAAAAGTCCATCCAGAAAGACAAAGCTCGCGCGTCAGAAAGTGGTCCGTCCTACTACGTCGTAAAACGCCATCGTGTAGGAGGTGCCTTGGTTGATATGGTGCGTCGAACACTTGCTGAAGGAACGCTTACGCCAACGAAGGCCGGCAAAGTTTTAGGTGTTAAACCAATAAATGTCGAGCCTTTGCTCGCTAATGCTTGATCTTGAGGTAGTCGATGCTCTATCTGCTAGATGCTAACGTTTTGATCACCGCACAGAATCAATATTACGCTGCGGACATGGTGCCGGAATATTGGGACTGGCTTATACATATGAGTATGAAGGGTGCTGTCAAAATGCCTTTAGAGACATTTGATGAGGTTGCTGAAGGAGCTAAAGGGCGTAAAGACGCTCTAAGTGCTTGGATCAGCCAAGCACATGTAGAGAACGCTCTTGTATTAGATGAGGAGGCTGACCCGTCAATTGTGCAGTCTGTTCTCGCTAAGGCCTATGCTCCAGACCTCAACGATACCGAAGTTGAGCAAATCGGCCAAGATCCCTTTCTAATCGCTTACGCCTACACTGACAGACCCCGAAGATGCGTTGTGTCAAATGAAACAGCTAAACCAAAGTCAACTCGCGCGAACCGCAAGGTACCTAACGCTTGCGATGACGTAGGAGTACAGTGTTGTGACACTTTCAGCATGCTCCGCAGGCTTGGGTTCACAACTGGCTGGCGCAAAGCAGCGTAGGTTTCTTTCGAATCATTGCATTAATGCCGCTCCGCTGCAGCAAAGGCTGGGATCATCACCAATATCCGTTTCCGGGGAAATTGCAGATCATTTGGTGTGACATAAGGGATATTTTCAGTTTCGTGCTGTTCAGGTCCATTGTTTGCTGGCGCGATTAATGTTTGTCGGATTGTCGGTTGTTGAGGATGGAGTGGCCACAGGTCTGCTGGTCTCGATACACGCTTGCATCCAACGTAGCACCTCGCTTCTGAGTCAGGCAGAAGAACGTCCCTGCAACTTGATAGGGGCAGGGAAGGTGCCTTCCTTTATCTTCGCATAAACGCTGCTGCGCGACTTGCCGCATGTTGCCAGTACTTCGCCCATGCGAGGTTCAACGCGGCGCTCTTTCAGGTATTCGTCTGTCGCTGGTTTCATGGCGTCCCCTTTTGTGAACCAAAAAATGCCAGCGGCAACACCGAGGCGAATGGCATATGCCGCAGGCCTTGCTCTGCTTCCGATTCGCCCGTCGTGGAAACGCTCTCGCAATCATTATTCCGAAAACACGTATCCAGTATCGAATGCTTGAATCATTGGTGCAACAAGAATCGGCCTGCCATGCCACTTGGAAATGCGAAGCCATTTGAAAAGAAGCGCGTTATTGCGGTGTATTACTCGTACAGCAGACTATGAAAATTTGTTGTTGACATTGACCAAGATCGGTACATACGCATGTCAAATGTTCCCATTTTGACGCTGTCTATTACCGTTGATCTCCCGTGCTAGTTTCGACCTACATTCCTACTAAATTCCTGCTAAATCTGCTCTCGTAGCTGCATAAAAATGGTTTGCTCGAAGTGTTACCCGACGATTTAAGGATTCAGTCGCTGCACAGAGCGGGGCAGGATAGGCGAAGTTAGCTAACCTTCGGTTGGCTAACTTCGCACCTGCTTATTCGCACCTGCGATGCTCAGTGGTCCCCTGGCTTGTGACGCTAGGTATGGTGTCCCATGTGTGTGGTTATGCACGACCGTGCTTTTGCTGGTCACCGAGGGAGCAGTTTCAGCTTAGACCCCGATCCCTGCGTTTTTTACGAAGAGGGATAAGACTTTACTGTATGAAAGTCAAATTAAAGAAACTGCAAACCTTTCCTTGACAGCAAGTGTAACAACATTGATAATTAATTGTTCTTCACGCGAATGTGGTTACGAAAGTATCCGTAACTTAGTCGGGCGGTTAGCCAGACTCTATATGATTGTGGCGACATGAGCCGCAGCGGCATTTTACGGCCCTACGCTCGCTCACGCTCGACTCCGATCCGCAAAATGCCGCTGCGGCTTTTCTAGGTGTAGAACCCATAAATGCAAGAAATTATTGAAGATCCTCGACAGAATTTGTTAGAAAAAATAAATCTCGAGAAAGCACGAGTAGAGTTTTCTGAATCCCACATTGTTTTACTTTGTGGAGGGAAGGTTCGATTTAAAGAGCGCCCTGATGATGATGAACCTATCCGATCTTCTTTAAGGCACGCAATAACCCATGCTCCCCCAGAATTTGAAACTTTTCGCCCAGAAGATATAACCGACTGGCACGTGGATGGTTTATTCAAAAATCTAATGAACTTTGAGCAAGAGCTCGCTGGAATTTGCTCTTTGGTTGTTATTGCACTTGAGAGTGCTGGTTCTATTGCCGAACTAGGTGCGTTCTCACAACTTCCTGACTTAAGTGAAAAAATTGTCGCAATTAAATCGCGAGATTTTGAGACTGATGCTAATTTAGCTTCTTTTATAAACTTAGGAATATTACGCTTTTTAAGAGAAAATAAAAATTCATCTGTTAGAAATTACCCATGGAACATTTCTGCTCCCCATGCTATAGAAGATGAAGTAGTAAAAGATGTGTTATTTGATATTTCTGAAATATTGTCGGAAATCCCAAAAACATCAATTTTCAATCCAAATCTTACAACTCATGTTGCTGCTTTATTGTGCGAGTTAACGACAATTTTTGCGGCGGTGCGAGAAAGTGAATTTTCGGCCTATTTAGATTTTTTTGATATAAAAATTTCACGTGATGATTTGCGTCGTAAATTATTTCTTTTGGAAAGATTTGGTCTATTGAAAAAAGAAGTGTATAGCGATTCTACGTTTTTCATGGTAGGTAGAAGCAAATTTCATAGACTTAGGCTGGCTTCAAAAGATGCAGCTATTCGAATTGATTCCACACGTGTGAATATGGAGTGCTTACAATTCTATAAAACTGATTCTAAACAGAGAAATCGTCAGCGCGCTATCTCCCAAGCATCCAAGGGAGTACAACGATGAAGTATTCATTACCTCAGTTGCTTCAAGAAAATATAGGACTTCATCCTTCGCAGTTTGAACGTCTAATTAGACGTGCTCCAGATACCTATAAACATTACACAATAAAAAAGCGCACAGGAGGAGATCGTTGGATCGCTCAGCCTGCAAAAGAAACGAAATATATTCAACATTGGCTAATAGATAATATTTTTTTGAAATTCCCTGTTCATCGCTGTGCAATGGCGTATAAGGCTGGAACAAGTATAGCTATTAACGCCGCAGCACATTCGAAAAATTCATATCTGGCTAAATTTGACTTTAGTAATTTTTTCAACTCAATAAAATATCATAATGTGAATGATTTTTTGAGTTTGTTATTGGGGGATAGTTTTTCCCCTGATGATATTGATAATATGGCGAGAGTATCTTGTGTTCGTGAGCCAGATTTTGGTCTATGCCTGAGTGTTGGAGCGCCAAGTTCGCCCTTGTTATCGAATGCTATTTTGTATGAATTTGATTCTCGCATAGAATATTGGTGTCAAGAACGCTCTATTACATATACTCGATATGCTGATGATTTAACTTTTTCGACAAATGAAAAAGGGGCTTGTTCTGAAATCCATAAATTTCTAGTCGATTCTTTAATTGATTTTGATTGTCCAGTGCTTCGATTGAATGATAAGAAAACTATTCATTCGTCAAAGCGATTCCAGAGGCGAGTGACTGGATTAATTATAAACAATGATGGAATGGTTTCTTTGGGGCGAGGGCGAAAAAGAGAAATTTCAGCAATGATACATAAGTTTCGATGTAAAGATTTGGCTGAGAGTGAATCTTATCGTTTGCAGGGGCTTCTTGGTTTTGCTCGTGATGCTGAACCTTCTTTTGTAGAAAGCATGAATAAAAAATATGGCAATGAAATTTTGTCTTCTATTTATTCTTTGAGGAAGCCAAAGGAGTCATAAAGTATTTTTAATTAATGAAATTTCTTGGGATGCAAGAAATTCCTATAGGAATGAAATTAAATTTTTGGCAAGTTATTCTTCGCAAGGGAATGGTTCGGGATATTCTTCAATCTACCATTCGTCGAAATTAGCCATTCATGCTGGATGCCAGCCATGATTTGAATCCCCCTCTCAAAGAAAAAGCTACCTTTGGGTAGCTTTTTCTTTTTTCGTCTATACGCGGAGAGAAGCACTTCGTTCCTCAGGCGCAGGGCAGTGCGCTTCGAATCGACCAACTGCTGTCGCTGCGCTGAAGCCCAGCGCATTAGTGGTTCTAATCAATTTTGTGAATGAGCATGCTTTTACGGCGCCTAGCGTATCAGTTCGTGTCCAAATGGCAGACCTGACCCTGCGTCCTTCGCAGCATGAGCGACGCAACTGCCGAGACAACGCTGACGATGCCAGCTATCAAGAATGTGATCTTGCCCCCGTATAACCAGACACAGCCAATCGTTTAGTTAGCGCCGCTTTCCTGAGCCCGGCGCGCCAGCTCCCTCCTGTACATGCGAGGTGATTTCAAATTCAACGACGAGTGAGGATGCAC